>JBDRTP010000064.1:0-18282 GCA_043823965.1 Chloroflexota bacterium | reverse complement strand
GGCATGTGTAGTTCAGCATGGACTGGCAGTTGCCGGGCACATCTGCTGCGGGCGCGACCCCGAACTCTTGCAGGCTACGCACCAGATGGCAGAGCGGCAGGCCCATCACGCTGGCATAGCAGCCGCTCAGCTTTTCCACCGGCTGGAATTTGGGATGCTGGATGGCATAAGCGCCGGCCTTGTCCAGCGGGTCGCGGGTGGCGACGTAGGCGACAATCTCTTCATGGCTGTACTCCCGCATCGGGACGTCGGTTACGCACACATCAGTCAACAGACGCCCATCCTTCAGGCGCAGGAGGGCAATGCCGGTGTAGACCTGGTGGCTGTGCCCGCGCAGAGCGGTCAACATCTCGATCGCCTCGGCCGTGTTCTTCGGCTTGCCGAGGGTGTCTTTTCCATTTACAACTGTCGTATCCGCAGCCAGGATAAATTCGGCTTCGCCGGCGTGTTTGGCGCCAGTAGGCCTTCGGCAGGCACGCGCTTTGCTCTGGGCCAGGCGCAGGACGTATTCCCTGGGTGTTTCGGCGGGCCGAAGGTCTTCATCCACATCCGCGGGCATGACGCTGAACAGCCAGCCGGTCAGCGCCAGCAACTCTCTCCGGCGCGGCGAATTGGAGGCCAAGACCAGTAAAGGTTTCTCACTCACGCGCAGGATTCTAACATATTCTCCTGTCAAACCTCTGGCAGGTTCTTTCAAGCCGTTGTACAATCCAGTCACCAGTCATCAGTCACCAGTCATCAGTCATCAGTGATCAGTCTAATCGAACGCGTAAATCTTTGGGAACCGCGAAGAAGCGAAGATCGCGAGGGAAAATTAACCTTCGCGAAGGCAAATAAAACTTCGCGTCCTCACCTGCACTTGCAGCAGGTGCAAGTGTCGTTCCTTCGCGGTTAATATTTGATTGCGGCTGAAAGCCGCGCGATGGAGGAGCAATGGAAGAACTAAAAGAACGTATTTTACGAGACGGGAAGAATCTCGGCAATGGCATTTTGAAGGTGGATAGTTTTGTCAACCATCAGGTTGACCCGCGGCTGATGTACGCCTGCGGAGGCGAACTGGCGCGCCGTTTTGCGCACGTGGGCGCCAGCAAGGTGCTGACTGCCGAAATCTCAGGCATTGCCCCAGCCCTGACAACGGCCTTGCACCTCGGCCTGCCGGTCGTCTACGCGCGTAAATCAAAGCCGGTCACCATGACAAACGCCGTTTTCCTTACCCTGGCCCCATCCCACACCAAGGGCGTGATGACGGAACTTATCGTTTCGCCGGAGTTCCTGGCCGGCGGCGAGCGCATCCTCATCATCGATGATTTCCTGGCCAGCGGCGCAACCATCATGGGCTTGGTGCGTCTGGCGCAGACCGCCGGAGCGACTATTGTGGGCATCGGCGCGTTGATCGAGAAGACTTTCGAAGGCGGGCGCGCCGCGTTGGCACATCTGGGCGTGCCGGTCGAGGCGCTGGCGCGTATCGTCAGCATGGAAGACGACAGGATAGTGTTCAGTGAGCAGTGACCGGTTGCCAGTGACCAGTGTTCAGTTTTCAGTATTCAGTGTGCGGTGAGCGGTGTGATTTCATTGCTGCGCTGGATGGCCGCGACCCGGCCCGGACGTTTCCTGATTGGAGGGATGTTAGCCCACATGACCTTCGCCTTGCCTGTCAAGCGCCTGCGCGAGACCTCGAACCTGCTCGCTTTTCACCATCCGGCCCCGGTTTATCCGTTTCACGCGCTCATTGTGCCAAAGAAACCGGTCGCCTCGCTAGCCAAACTTGAACCTGACGATACGGCCTTTTTGACCGATCTATTTGCCACCGTGCAAAGCCTGGTGCAGGAATTCAACCTGGCCGAAGGCGGCTACCGGCTGATCGTCAACGGTGGCGCGTATCAGGATTTCCCGCAGTTGCATTTTCATCTCGTTTCTGAATTTCCAATTTCTAACGACTGATGACTGATAACTGATGACTGACTCAATCGCCATCCTCGACTTCGGTTCCCAATACGCCCAACTGATCGCCCGCCGGGTGCGCGAGGCGCACGTTTATTGCGAACTCTTCGCCTGGGATACACCAGCGGATAAGGTGTTGGCGCTCAAACCCAAGGGCTTTATCCTTTCCGGCGGGCCGCGATCTGTCTACGAAGACGGCGCGCCGTATATCCAGAAATTCATCCTGGATTCCGGCCTGCCCATCCTCGGCATTTGCTACGGTATGCAGGCCCTGACTTTCGCCCTTGGGGGCAAGGTGGACCCTTCCGCCGAGCGCGAATACGGCCTGGCTACCGTTGAAACACTAATCTCTAATCATCTACTCCCTACTCTCTCCTTTCCCACTTGGATGTCGCACGGCGACCGCATCACGCAGCTCCCGGCCGGTTTTATCTCGCTGGCGAAGTCGGATAATAGCCCCCTGGCGGCGATGGGCGATATGCGGCGCAAATACTTCGGCGTGCAGTTCCATCCAGAAGTAAGGCACACACCCGATGGGGCGGAAATCCTGCGCCGATTTGTGGCGGAAATCTGCGGCGCAAACCCGGATTGGACTCCGGCCTCCATTATCGAAGAAAGTGTGACTCGCATCCGCACCCAGGTCGGAAGCGAGCGCGCGCTGGCGGCGGTCAGCGGCGGGGTGGATTCGTCGGTCGCGGCGGCGCTGGTGCAGGAGGCGATTGGCGACCAACTGGTGGCGGTCTTCGTGGACAACGGCCTGCTGCGCCAAGGCGAAGCGGAGCAGGTTGTCGCCGCGTTTCGTAAAACGCTCGGAGCGGAACTGGTCGCGGTGAAGGCTGATGAGGAGTTTTTGGCTGCACTCAAGGGTGTGACCGATCCAGAGCAAAAGCGCAAGATCGTCGGTGAGAAATTCATCCGGATTTTCGAGGCGCAGGCGCGCAAACTGGGTCAGCCGCGCTTTTTGGTGCAGGGCACGATCTACCCGGACGTGGTCGAATCCAGCGCGCCGGAGCGGGACAAGGTCGAGCGGATCAAGACGCATCATAATGTCGGCGGCCTGCCGCAGGATATGTCCTTCGAACTGGTCGAGCCGCTGCGCTATCTCTTCAAGGACGAGGTGCGCGCCGTCGGCGAGGCGCTCGGGCTGCCGGCCGGGCTGGTTTGGCGGCAGCCGTTCCCGGGTCCGGGCCTGACCGTGCGCTGCCTGGGCGAGGTGACCGCCGAGCGGTTGGCGCGGCTGCGCGCCGCGGATGCCATCCTGATTGAAGAGTTGTCCGCTGCCGGACTGATGGGTAAGCCAGCGATGTCCGGCAGTTCCCTGCCACGGCCAGAACGGGCAACTGCCGGAACAACGATTTCGCAGGCGTTCGTCGTCCTGCTACCGGTGCGTTCGGTCGGCGTGATGGGCGACCAGCGCACCTATCAGGAGGTCGCCGCGTTGCGCGCCGTGGTCACGGATGACTTCATGACCGCCGACTGGGCGCGCCTGCCGCACGAGTTGCTGGCGCGTGTGGCAAACCGAATTGTGAATGAAGTGCCAGGAATCAACAGAGTGGTGTATGATATAACCAGTAAGCCACCCGCCACGATAGAGTGGGAGTAATCAGTAATCAGTAATCAGTAATCAGTGAATAGTGAGCTAATGCGCAAGTTCATTACCGTCATCACAAGCCTGGCCGTCGTGCTGGCGTGGATCGTCCCCGCAGGCGCCCAGGGCGAGGGGCACGTTGACCTCTACGATCTGCAGGCGGGGTCATTTCCCGCTATGACTGCCGCGCTGGATGTGTTCGACGCGAACGGTGGTTTCGTCTCCGGACTGTCGGCAGAAAATATCACTGTGCTGGAAGATGACCAGCCGCGCCCGCTCGATTCGCTCCAGGAACTTCAACCCGGTGTGCAATTCGTGCTGGCCATCAATCCCGGTCCCATCTTCGCCATACGCGATTCCAATGCTGTCTCACGCTACGATAAGATTGCCACGCCGTTGCGCGATTGGGCCGCGGCGCGTCCCGCTCAGGCTGGCGATGACCTGAGCCTGGTCACGACCGATGGACTGGTCTCCCTGCACATGAAATCTGCCAGCAACTTTCTGAACGCCCTGGCTGTCTATCATCCCGACTCGCGTGCCATTACCCCATCCTTGAATACGCTTTCCCGGGCGCTGGATATCGCCGCGGAACCGACCGCACAATCAGGTATGAAACGGGCGGTCCTTTTCATCACTCCCCTGCCGGAGCGTGAGGTGATCCCGACCCTGCAAAGCCTGGCGGCGCGGGCTGCCCAGTTGAAGATTCGCGTCTATGTTTGGATGGTCGCCCCAAAGGACTATTTCTCCACCAGCGGAGCGATTGCCCTCAAAGACCTGGCCGCCCAGACCGGCGGTCAGGCCTTTCTCTTCTCAGGCGAGGAAGCCCTTCCAGAACTTGAAACTTATCTCATCCATCTTCGCCATACATACCAGTTGACATATACATCCGGGATCAGGGCGCCCGGCAGCCACACACTGACGATACAAGTTGATCTGGAGGGACAGACAGCCTCGGCCGCGCCGTTGACCTTCGAACTGGATGTCCAGCCCCCCAACCCGATCCTGGTCTCGCTGCCCGAACAGATTGTCCGCCAGAGTCCGGATGTGAAGACCAACAACCTGACGACGTTTGCGCCAACTGAACAGAAGATCGAGATTATCGTCGAATTCCCGGATGGTCACCCGCGTCCGCTCGTCCGCACCAGGCTGTATGTGGATGGAAAAATTGCGGACGAGAACACGTCCGAGCCGTTCGATAAATTCACCTGGAATTTAAACAGTTACACTTCCAGCGACCAGCACAACCTGCAAGTCGAAGCGGTAGACAGCCTGGGTTTGAGCAAGGTCAGCCTGGGCGTACCGGTGACGGTCACGGTCGTTAAACCGCCGCGAGGACTCCAGATGTTTCTGGTTCGCAACAGCCTGTGGATAGCCGGTGGCGCAGTGCTGCTGGCGGGGGCCGCTTTAGGCCTCATCCTGTTTGCAGGTGGGAGATTACGCCGCACCTCAAACACAGCCAGCCGCCTCTCGCGGAAGATGCGCCTGGATCCGCTCACCCAGCCGATTTCCCCGCGTGCCGACCGAGTAGGCGCTGCCCTGAGTTCATCGAAGGGTGCTGCGCAAGGCCTACTCGACGGGAAACCCGGATTGCTACTGCCCTGGGCGCGACGCCGCAAAAATGCACCGGCCTATCTTGTCCGGCTGAAGGGGGATGGCCAGCCGGTGACTGCCCCGCCCATCCCCTTGACTGGCAGCGAGATGACTTTTGGTACCGATCCAACCCAGGCTACACACATACTGGATGATCCTTCTGTCTCGCAGTTGCATGCCCGCCTCAAGAAAGAACGTGATGGTGAATTCTATTTACTGGACCAGAATTCAACCGCTGGGACATGGGTTAATTACGAACCAGTAACGAATGAGCCCAGGCGTCTCAAACATGGCGACATCCTCCATCTCGGACAATTGTCATATCGTTTTGTGCTGCGCAAGCCGACCGAAAAACCCAAGCCGCGTATCATCCAACAGAAATAAGGCTCCAGCCATAGTGAGATGTGTCTGACACGCCCTCTTCCGTCACAATATACTGCATCGGGATGTCATTTTCGTTGTGCGGAAGATGGTCGAGCAGGAGTGCATGGTACGTGACGCCCAGGCTGATGCCATTATTAATGCCAGCCAGGAATCGATCGAAAAATCCGCCTCCGTAGCCAAGCCGCCACCCCTGACGATCAAAGGCCAGGCCGGGTACGAGCGCGAGTTGGATTTGGTCCAGCGGGACAATCGGAAGGATCGGGTCTGGCTCGAGCATACCGAAGGAGTGCCGGATCAGACGCCCCGGGTCGTAAGGGTGGAAGACCATGCAGCCCTCGCTCAAGATGCGCGGCAGGAGCCAGCGCTTGTGCGGGTGGCGTTCCAGCAACGGGCGCAAGTCCACTTCGCCGCGCATGGGCATGTAGGTCAAGACGGTTTCGGACGCTCGAAAGAGCGGCCAGGATTCGATGTGGAGGCAGATTGCGGCGCTGGCCTGACGCTGGAATTCCTCGCCGAGGGCTTTGCGCACCTGCCGGCTCTGCGCCCGTAACTGGTGTTTGGCTTCCTGGATAGCATTGGGCATACGGCGAATTATATCTGTTGTTGGCAGCGCGGGCTACATTTGCCCCCATAAACCTCGTCCCCCCTTCCCATTGGTTTGAGGGCGACAGAAGTCAAAAATTCACCGCGAAGGCGCGAAGAACGTAGATGAAGATCGCCCGAATGACCGAAGAAGAAGCCCGCCAGATGACGGAAAGGTCAGCTAATCGCTGGCCTTTCATAACTATACAAATAATATGCTGAAGGGCGGATAGGGCTCTTCTTTGATTTGCTTTATGTAATCAGCGCGATATTTTGTACAATTCATTAATTCGTGGAAGAAAAGTTTCCGTACACGCAATTGCTTATAAATTCGGCTTTCGAGTTTATCTCTTATGTCCTCTTTATGAGCGGGCAATTTGGTGCGAATTGGAGGCAGTCCATCAATCTCAAACCTAAACCATGTGTGATCTGCCTTCTCAGAAAGCATCCCCAATTTTTTTGTAAGCATCCCTTCAATCTCTATCGGTTTGTATGGCATCGTAACCCCTCAAAGGCCTAGGTTGTATGTGGGTTTGAAGATGGGTCAATAGCTTTTTGTCAAACGGATTTGAGGATGCATTTTTCTCAACGAGTTGATAGAATTCTACCAAAGATAATACATAGTCCTTCATTGCATCAGCTTGATCTTTACCGCTTCCATATACCAAGAAAAGGTCATCGCTGACAACATATGTCTCATCTTCTTCTTGTTCGATATTAATTTGGAGCGGTTCAACTATAAACAGATCAGGATGTATTCTACCAACAAGATATGCCTGAAAAGGATAAATCTTGTATATTTGGACGCGTCGAGAGCGCCTCTGTTCAATCGGCTTTGGAGGAAGTGAAAAAACAGTAGAATTGGCAACAGCTGGGGCGAAAGGAAAGCTCATTCTTTTTCCTCGTCAGCAGCATTATGCTCAAAAAATCGTTTCAAATTGCTCTCTAGGGCGCCAACAAAACTGGGCATTTTATCCTCTGCAACAATAATTTGTGCAACACAGTCAGCACGTAACGACTTCAATTCTTTTAGCCTACTCTCAATCTTGTCCGGTTCCCCAAGAATAATCGGCGGTTTTATTTCAAAGAACGAAATAAGAAATTCATTCTCTAATCTCTGTACAACCATATTTGTAGCATATCGGGCTACGAGGTTATCGGGTATATTCCATTCAATTGGAACTTGTACCTGTGGATTTGTTTTAGGCATTTTTCATCCCTCTTTTTGTGTTGTCTTTTTAACGCCGTTTTCTTTCGGCATCGGCTTCGTTTTTAGCAAAGCACCCAACACCTCAGTAAACGAAGCGCCCCGTAGGCTGATGGGCTTTTCTACCGCGCTTCTCTTTTCTTTTGGTTCTTTTGGGGCATTCTTGTTGTCCATACGATTCGGAAATTTTAAGCTAAAACATCAGTTCTATAGAGTGGGTCTGTGATAGAAACAATTTTAGGGAAGCGGGGGAAGCCGCTTCCCCGTATAAGGGCGATGGAGGTGCCAGAACAGGTATATTGGCTCCGCCTAAGAAGCGGTAGAGGGTGCACGCCCTCATGGGTTCGAATCCCATCCTCCCCGTCGCCCTGGGGAATTTCAAATCCTTTTGTTCTATTATAATGTTATAAAGCATGTATATACAGTCATGTATATACAGTGACGAATGTCATGTTTTCACAAAAAAGTGAATTAAGAACGATCATCTTAAGAGATTATATTCATCTAGATGAATATATCAAGGCTTGTGGTCTGTCAAAGGGATAACTCCCAAAATTAAATCTTCGCGCTCTTAACGGGCTTAGCAGTTCAGAAAATCAAACCGAGGTTCAACCCTTCCACCCCTGAGTCCAGGGAAAGGGAATTACAGAGGAGATGGGTAACTGATCATAGCATTTTCCTATTGCTGGCTCGCTTGTTCTGTCAGCAAGGTTTTCGGCTCCTTGAGGCGTGTGCCCAGCAGCCGAGTAATATCCTCTTCTCAGACGATTTTTCCAGCACCAACAGCGGTTGGGACCAATTCCAGGGGGACGATTATGTGTCTGATTATGCCAATGGCGGGTACCGTATTTATGTGAAGATGACCGAATACGATGCCTGGGCCAACCCGAGCAGGTCCTTCCCAGGTGATGTGCGCATCGAGGTGGACGCGACCAAAATTGGCGGGCCAGACGATAACGACTTTGGCGTCATCTGCCGTTATCAGGATGTAGACAATTTCTATTATCTCCTGATCAGCAGCGATGGTTATGCCGCGATCGGCAAGTACGAGGGTGGAAGCCAGCAGTTGATCTCGTCCGATAACATGCAGAAAGTGGATGGGATCACTCCAGGAGCGGCGACCAACCATATCCAGGCGGATTGCATCGGCAGCGAGTTGAAGCTGTATGTCAATGGCAATCTGGTTGCCACGGCGACGGACAGCAGCTTCACCAGCGGTGACGTTGGCTTGATGGCCGGCACCTTCGACACGGCCGGCACCGACATCCTGTTCGACAATTTCTACGTGTACAAGCCGTAAGCTTGCCTTTACTCCAACATAAAAAGCCAGGACAGAAACAGGTGACTGTCACCTGCCTAATGAGACTTATTTCCCTGGTCACTGCCGACCGAGTAGGTGCTGCGCAAGGCCTACTCGGCTTATTGCTTACCGAGTAGGTGCTGCGCACTGATTGCTGCTCGCTTCTTTTTCTTCTTCCCCCCATGAAAGGCTGGCGCAGTAATTGCGTTAATCTTGCACAGCCGCCCATCCAGCATCCGCGAGCGGATTCTGGCATCTATATCTTCGAGCGTTTCAGCAGTGGTGATGACGGTTGGCAGTTCGGCATTGTAACGGTAGTTGAATAATTGATACAGTTTTTCGCGCACCCAGGGGGACACAGACTTCGTACTAAGATCATCCAAGATCAGCAGCGGGGCAGTGCGAATTTCGTCAAAACGGCGATCGTAACTGACAGTGCTGGTGGGGCTGAAAGTAGCGCGTAAGTGGTCGAATAAATCCGGGGCGGTAACAAAGATTGGCGGGGCGCCAATCCCGGCACGATGATTGGCAATTGCAGCCGCCAGATGGGTCTTGCCGCAGCCATATGGACCGGTAACAACCAACCAGCCACCTGGCTTCTCTGCAAAGGCAACCGCGGCTTTGATTGCTTTTTCCAGCGATCTGACTTCATCTGCTGCCAGGTCTTCATCTTCGCGCAGGGAGAAATTAGCAAAAGAGCACTTGGTGAGCAGGCCGAGAGAGGACAGATCTGGATGACCGATGTCGTCGGTCGGGCGGCGGTAATCGGGGACATTGATCCGCAAAACGCTAACCAGGTCAGGGTCTTTCAAGCGTGAACGAATACGGTCTTCAATTTCGTCCAGAGGCGCATTGGTGGTGACCACCAAGGGCAGGCGATTGATGTAGCGATAATTCACAATCTGGAATAGTTTTTCCTGCGCCCAGGCGGTGGCGTTCTGCGTGCCGAAGTCGTCCAGCACCAGGAGAGGGGCATTGCGGATTTCGTCAAATCGTTGCTCAAAAGTGGTGTCTTCGGCGGCGAAGGAAAAGCGCAAGAGGTCAAGCAGGTCGGGGACGGTCAGGAAGAGAGTCGGCACACCCATGCTAACCGCAAAATTGGCGATGGCAGCCGCCAGGTGAGTCTTGCCGCAGCCGAAACCGCCCTGCAAGAGCAGCCAACCGCGCAGCGAGGCGGCGTACTGGCGGGCAGTGTTGTAGGCGCTTTCCAACAAATTGGTTTGCCATTCCCCCAGGCCTATCCGGCCGCGTGGCTGAAAAGCCTCGAAGGTAAGATGTTGCAGTTCGTCCAGATGGCTGAGCGAAAACAACCGCTCCCGCACCGCACGCGTCACATCCGCCTGGCGGCAGGAGCAGATTTCCAGCTTGCCGAAATCCGGCTGGCCGAGAGGCACATCCCGGCGCAAGTAACCCAACCCATGACAATGCGGGCAGCTCGGGTCGCCGAGGGCGTCAGTGCTCGATGTAGTCGGCGTATTCGCCTTCGACGTATCTTCGGCCATCTTCTTGAGCGTTTTGTCTATCCTGCTTTTTGGCATGGCCTTTTTCCTTCCAACTGTGCAAGATGGCTTCCACGTACTTCCAGTTGCGCTTGTTGCGCTTGACGGCCTCGCCGATGGCCTCCTCGATCCACTCGACGGGATAAGTCGCCTCGGCATCCCGCAGGGCGTCGGCGATGAGCGGCGTCAGCGGACCGATGTTCTCTTCGTAGAGTTTGAAAATGTTCGGGCGTTCGGGAGGCGGCGCGGAGGGTGGGCGCATGGCGGCGCGCCAATCCCCTTTTTGCATGGACTCGACGGCAGCGCGTCCGCGCGGCGTGTTCAGAAAATAGAATCCGCCCGCGCTCCCTTCGGGGAGGCTGTCACTCCCGACCCTCAGCAGGCTGCCGCGCCGGACGGCTTTTTCCAACGCTGCGTCAAGCACATCCACTTCGCCCAGGCCGCGCATGAAGTCCGCGTCCTCGGCGAACTCAGTGCGGCACAGGAAGCGCGCCCCGCCCTCCATGTGCTCAATTCGCCAAAAGGCGTAGAGCGTGACTTTCAACTCGGCCAGGTCGTCAATCTCGTTCAGCAGCTTGCGGAAGAACGAGTCGGGAATTTGGGTAAAGGTTTCGGAGCCGGTGAAACCCTGGAACTTGTTCATTCTCTACTATTGGTATCCTCACCCGACGGTTCTTCAGGCGGTTCCGGTTCACGGCGTGATCTGGCGGACCGCCGAGGTTCAGCGAAGTCAACAGTCCGCGTGGCCGCGTTCTCGAACTTTGCCAGGTGGCTGCGGAAGATAAGCTCGACGCTCCCGGTCGGGCCGTTGCGGTGCTTGGCGATAATGATTTCAGCTACGTTCTGTTTAACCGTATCCTTCTCGTATTGGTCAGGGCGGTAGATGAACATGACCACGTCGGAATCTTGTTCGAGACTCCCGCTCTCTCTCAAATCCGAAAGCACTGGGCGCTTATCCTGGCGCTGCTCGACGGCGCGCGAGAGCTGCGCGGCGGCCAGCACGGGGACGTTGAGCTCACGCGCCAGCACCTTCAGGTTGCGTGAAATGTACGAAACTTCCTGCACGCGGTTCTCGCTGCGCGTGTCGCTGCCCATCAGTTGCAGATAGTCCACAAGGATCAGATCAAGGCGATATTCCATGTGCAGGCGGCGGCATTTCGTGCGCAGTTGCAGCGGGGAGATGGCCGGGGTGTCATCCAGGAAAACGCGCGTATCGGAAAGCACTTCGACCGCCTGGGTGAAGAGCGGCCATTCGTCCTGGTTCAATTTTCCGGTGCGCAGGCGCTGTGAGTCGATGCCGGTCTCCTGCGCCACCAGGCGTTGTACAACCTGCTCGTTGGACATTTCCAGTGAGAAGATGGCGACGTGCTTCTTGTGCAGCATTGCGGCGTTCTTGGCCACCGAGAGCAGGAACCCGGATTTGCCCTGGCCGGGACGCCCGGCGATGATGAGAAAGTCGGAGGCCTGCATGCCGGTCAGCATCCGGTCGAGGTCAATGAAGCCGGTCGGGACGCCGAAGATGTCTTCCGGTCGGCGGGCCAGTTCGTCAATCCGGTCGTAGTACTCGCTCAACACAGCGGAGATCGGCCGCAGATCGTGCCGCAGCCGGCGCTGGCTGACATCGAAAACCGACTTTTCAGCCTCCCCCATCACGTGTTCAACGCTCTCGTGCTCGTCGTAGGCCAGCGTGGCAATCTGATTGGCCGCAGTGAGCATCCGGCGGCGGATGGCGGACGCTTCGACCATGCGCCCGTAGGCCTCGGCGTGCAGCGAAGTGGGCACCTGGTTGAGCAGGGCGGTCAGGTAGGCCGGGCCGCCAAGCTCGCTTAATTGTCCGGCGCGGTCGAGTTGCTCGGTGACGGTCAGGATGTCGAGCGGGATGCGTTGTTCATGCAGGCGGGTGAACGCCTCCCAGATCCAGCGGTGGCGGTGGATGTAGAAATCGTCCCCCTGCAGGAACTGGGCCAGGTCGTAATAGGCCTCCGGGTTGATCAACACAGCCCCCAAAACAGCTTCTTCGGCTTCCCGGTTGTGGGGGATGGTGGGTGTGGAGGGGAAAATGTTCTCTTCGGGAGGTGGCAGGTCGCTCATCGTGGGGTCTAGTTCTTCGTTTTCGGTTTGGGCTTGGGCTTATCTGCGTCGCTCTGGTCATCCTCGTCTTCGTTGTCGCTTAGTTGACTCAAGAAATCCTCGAAGACCGACAGGCGTTCGGCGTCCACTCCCACGCTTTTCCCCTCGCTTGCCGGGGTGAGAGCAGACGGGAGTTCCTCCTGCATATCCCGCTCCGGGAGGATGCCAGCTACCTCCATCACCGCACTACCGACCAGGATCGGGACGTGCGTCCGCACGGCCAGGGCGATGGCATCCGAGGGGCGCGAGTCAAGATTGACGACCTTGCCGTCCACTTCGGCGACGATGTTTCCATAGAAGATGTCATCGCGCAGGGAGACAATCTCGACGCGCAGCAGCAGGGCGTTGAAGATGGTGAAGGCGTTCTTGAGCAGGTCGTGGGTCAGCGGGCGCATCATCTCGACTTCCTGCAGGGCGACAGTGATGGCCTCGGCCTCGTATGGCCCAACCCAGATGGGCAGGTAACGCTCGGCATCCTTTTCCCGCAGGATGACGATACGCTGCGGCGACATCAGGCTGACGCGCACGCTGTCAATCACGACTTCGACCATAGCGTTCATAGCAAGCTCCCGGAATATCGATGAAGGCTACGGTTATTCTAACATGAAAAGCCTTGCGAAGTTCACAACCTCCACAAGGTTTTTGGGACAGGAAGTGCCGGGTCAGACTTTCTGTGTTTTTGGCAGTGGAATAATCACCAGCGCACTGGCCAGGAAGAACAACGCCGCCAGGCTATACAGGAGCAGATAGCCCGAGGAGCTGGAGCCGAGGGCCTTGTTGATGGGGTCAATCAAGACTCCGCCGAGCAGGCGCGCCCCGCCGCTGCCGATACAAGTGGCGATGTTGGCGATGCCCAGGTAGCGAGCAGCTTCTTCGCGCGGCACGATGTCGGTAACCATCGCCCAACTCGCGGTGAGAAAAGCACCGATGCCCATGCCAACAACCGCACCGGCAATGATGATGGAAGTTTTATCACGAGCAAAAAGCAGAAGAGTTGCTCCCACAAAGGCGACCAGGCCCGCGCTCAGGACTATCGGTTTGCGTCCGATCCGGTCGGCCAGCCAGCCCGAGATCAGGGCAAGCATAACCAAGGCTCCGCCCAGGAACAAATTCAACAAGCCTCTAAAACTCTGAGCCTCCGCTTGCTCCATGCCGACCACATCAATAAAGTAGTTTATTAGAAACGCACTCAGGGCAATAAACGCCCCCCAAAAAAGTATCCGGTTGGCGAACCACCAGCCAAAAGCCGGGTGGCTGCGGAAGTCCACCGAGAAAGTGTTCTTGATCGCCTCGCTTACTGTTCGGGATGGCGCTGCAACAACCTGATCGGGCTTTTCACGCGCCCAGATGGCGGTAATGACAATCCCGATCGCGAATACGACTACCGGCACGCTGACCGTGAGGAGGACCGCCTTCTCGCCCCATTGCGGGACGCGTCCAAGCAATAGACCGGCAACCAGGCCCCCGACCACAGAGGCCAGGATGTCGAGGAAAGCTTTCAGCCCGGATGCCTTGCCGCGTTGCACTTCTGGCACCAAGTCGGGGATGAGCGCCTGCCAGGGGCCTTGCAAAATGTTAGAGGAAAATTGGATGAGCAGAACGCCCAAGATCAGCACCCACAGGCCAGGCGCCAGAGCGAGCAGGAACAGACAGATGGCGATCATCACCGCCCCGCCGATGATGAATGGCAGGCGCCGCCCCAGCCGGGTGCGCGCCCGGTCAGAGAAGACGCCAACAATGGGCTGGACCAGCATGGCGACAACCAGGCCGGCTGATCCCAATAGACCCAGGGTGGTATTCGGCAGGTTGGGTGCCAACTGCCGTACTTTGTGGGTCATCAGCCCCGGATCCTGGACATTGGAGGACAGGGTCAGCGCGAAGCCGAGGAAGGTGATGGCGAGCAGTCGGAAAAAGGATAGGCGTTTCATGGTTGTGTTTAAACATGGGGGCGGACGGAGCGTACTACCTCCAGCGATTCCAGCGCCTCCTCGACCTTTAGCTCAAACACCAGCGGCCCACCAAAGTTTGCCTCGGCCAGCCGGTCGAGCAGGCGGCCCAGGTCGAGGTCGCCGCAGCCGAGCGGCTTGTGGTCTTCGCCGTAGCCGCGCGTGCCGGTGGGCATCTTTCGGCTGTCGTGTAAATGGACCTCCGCCAGGCGTGGCAGGCACTGCTCCACAACCTCGAAGAAATCGAACCAGCCAGGGAAAGCGGCCAGAACGTGGCCGGTATCCAGGCAGATGGATAAATCCAATTCGTCGGCCAATTCGAGGGTCAGGTCGAGGGGAAATTCGATGGTCTCGATGGCCAGCTTTCGGCTGGGGAGTCCGGTTTCGGCCAGAATCGCCTTCAGGCTCTCGCGGGCGCCATTTTGGAATTGGCGCAGGATCAGTGTCCGGGCGAGTTCCGAGATTTTCATGTTGTAGAACTCAGCCGCCAGCGCGCCTGTCGCGTGCAGCACGTATACTTCCGGCTCCAGCGGCGTGGTCGCCTTGAGGATCTCGATGACTGCCTCTACCGAACCCCGCCGAACCGGTGTCAGCGGCGTAGAAGGCTCGACCGACCACAGCGGCAAATGGACGGTGTAGGAAATACCTTCCGCCTTGAGGGCGGCCAGATTTTCGATGGATTCCGGGTTGAACGTGTGGGGCAGGAACAGGCTCAGGTCGCCGCCCAGCTCGATGGGGTTGAAGCCGTGACTTGCCAGATTTCGCGCTAATCCGGCGTGATCGAAGGTGGTAATGTTTGCCATAATCTGCTCGGCTGGGACTCCCGGCGGGATGAGCGCATTGAGTTGCATAGCCATGATGCCGAAACGCATAAAGACCTCCACGAAGTTACACGAAGAAGCACGAAGGCATTACTTTGTTTTCACGCATCCAAATGATAGGTGTGATACGGATTCTCGCACGGGTTGCCCCAGGCAATGTGTATCTCGCGCACGGTGAGATCAATGACCATGGCGTTGATCGTCTTCTCACGATCCAGGGGATTTTGGTCGTCGATGGAATGGTTGCAAATCGAATTGGGAAAATTAACATGATCCCGTTGGATCGCCTGGAGCGATTTGAGCGTATGCTGCGGGATGCGTTTGAGCAAGCCCATGGCGCGGAAATAGCGCACCCGCGAACTGACCAATTCTTCCGGTTCGTCTTCGATGACGGTCATATTTTCGGCGAGGTAATTATTCGTGTGCGCCAGATAGCCGTCTCCGCCGTATAGAATGGCAAAGCGCCGGGCAGATACCTCCACGTTGTACATTTCGCCGCTCTCGTGGACCAACAGGTGATTGTAGCCTGCGGCGCGACGCGGAGCCAGCATGTGATTGATGGCCTCGCTGGGCGTTTTGGCAGCCAACACTGCCCTTGAGTTGACTGTGCGGGGAATCCCGATGCGCGAGTCATTCGGGTAGACAGAATCGCAGATTTGCGCTATGCCATACGCGTTGATGCCGATGTTGGGCAGCAACCCGCCGTAGGTCATCGCCAGGAAGGGAGGCTCACTTTTGGGCGTCACGTGAATAATGAAAACATCGCCCTCGTCCTCCGGCATCCAGTCCTCATTGTGAGCTGCCAGCACGTGACCGTCGGCGGTACGTTCTTCGTTGACCGCCATGCTGGTACAGCGGGTCAAGTGCAATGCGTCCGAGGTCACGGCCTCCATGGCGTTTAGCACGGCCAGGTCATCGAAGTGTACTTTCGCGCCCTCGGCAATGCCCATGATTTCTTCAATATATTGTGGATAGCGTTCCTGGGCAAAGGGCATATACTTGCGCGCCTGGATCTTGGCGCCTTCCCAGGTCAATTCCAATTGTTCGTAGGAATCTTCGAACAATTTCCTGGCGTTTTCCAGACTGTGGAGGACTTGGGGCGTGCAGGCTTCGCCGATCTGACGGCCTATCTCGCGGTGCGTACCGGAGACGCGGATCAGTGGTGGAGGGTTCGGGTGAAGAGGGGTTTTCTGTTGCGGGATCATTACCCCAGTTCCTCGCACACAGTCTGCTCATCGAAGGGAGGCTCAATGCCGCGCTCCCGCGCTGCCCCGATCAACTCTCGCTTCGACAGCCCAAATTTTTCAGCTATATAACCCAACGACCCGACATGCGCCCTGTACATCTCCAGCGCCCGCCGTACTTTGAGTTGATAAATGCCAAGCTGGATAACTTCTTGCATAAACACCGCCTCTTCAACATCCAGCCCTTGCAGCCAGTGTTCGGGAATTTCCATCGTAATGACTTTACCCATTGCATTCACTCCTTCCACCAATTCACGCTCATACATGCAATCATACCGCAGGCCAGGGGTTATAGCAATGTGAAAAAGACTCAGCGAGGGGGTGGACTTGTGTTTATTGTCAATCCCCAGGAACCCGTTTTCTCGGAGAAAACGGGCGCCTTTCTACTAATTCTGATCTTGCGGCGGGGCGACCGGCCCGGCCGGTAGATTCGAGGCTGTGGCTGCAACGGGCGACTCAGCAGGGCGCGCCCCAAAACGGGTCATGATCACGCCGCCAATGCCCAGCATGGTCACCAGGAAGGGCGCCAGCCAGCCCACACATGCGATGAGGCCGATGATGTTCGCGACCAGGGCCAGCAGGAAAGTGCCCAGCCCGGCGGCCAGCGATGGGTGCCATTGTTGTTTGATGGCCTTGGTGAAGCGTTCTCCAATCTCCAGGCCGATGGCTATCCAGCCAAAGACGGCTGCCAGCGCAATGGCAATGACGGCAACCAGCGCCACCGGAATGAGCAGGATGGTGATGATGAGCAAGACCAGGGCCAACGGGGCCAGGACCACGGTCAGCAAGCCCAGCAGTCCGGCGATGACCGGCTGGCCGACAATGGCCTGCCCCACGCGCTGCGTATGCGGCGCCAGGAACAGCATGACCAGCATCGCCAGGATGCCCAATGCCAGCGCCTGTCCGATGACGTTGGCGACCGACCAGAACGGCTGGAAATTGATGTGTACACTCGGTGGGACGCTCGGCGTGGGTAGAGGCGTCTGCGTCCCGTTTTCTCTATCCTGCCAGGAAGTGGCTGTGTTGAAGATCTCGCCATCCACTTGCGAACCTTCAGTCCGCGTCAGCATTGCGCCGACCGTGGACAGGTTGCCGCGAACGTGCGATTCGGCGCCCAGGGTCACTGCGCCGCCCACAACCGCCACGTCGCCGGCCACTTCTCCGTTCACTACCAGGCTGCCGCCAATGATGACGGCATTGCCTTCCACTTTAGCGCCTTTTTCTATGTTTGCCGAGCCGCCGAATACAACCAGGTCGCCGTTGAGCGTTTCGCCGCTTTTCAATGTGTAAGTGTCGCCGAAAATAACCTTGCCATCGGCCAGCCCTTTGGCTGAAGCGGATTGGATCGGCGCAAAGATGAGCGCCAGCAGCAGGAAGAACGAAAGTAATTTTACAGGTTTCATGTCACACTCCTTGCCGAAGGCCTACTCGGCGTAATTCTCGCAAATTTCCAAATTGAAAAGGCCCACAGCAGACTCCAGCCGGCGAGCGCAAAAGCGACCAGCGCCCAAACGTATGGCGGGACAAAGGTCGGTATGACGCGCAGCAGCACCGAGCCAGCCTGTCCCAATGCCTGGAGCCAGAACCACAGCGAGAGCAGGTAGGACAGCCAGGTGGAAAGGAAAGCGACCGGCGAATCAAGCAACACCTTAAGGATCGGCCAGGCAAGCCAGAGCAGGACTGTCATCACGCTGATGACCAGGATCAGGAAGCCCCAGAAGTTGCGTTTACGCTGGGCTTGCCGCTGCGCCTCCAGCCTGACCTGGAACCTGTCCGCAAAACCCGCGGCCGGCGCGACCACTTTGGCCGAGCCTAGCGCCAGGTTGACCTCCGCCAGCGCGGCGCACTGTGTGCACGTCCGCAGGTGGGCCTGCAATTCGCGCTTTTGTTCGGCTGTCATTGTCTGGTCTTCTAGCATCCAATCTTCAAAAGGCCGGTGATTCATGCGGCCTCCTTTCTGTGCGGACGTGTGGAATCTCTTCTTCCCATAGTTTCGCCAGTGCGCGGCGCGCCCGGTGCAAGCGGCTCTTGACCGCCGGGACGGTCAGCG
>JBDRTP010000063.1:0-8160 GCA_043823965.1 Chloroflexota bacterium | reverse complement strand
CGTGCCGGAAAAAGCAAGCGCAAGTTCACACCATGCAAAATAGGAACGGATGCTTTGTTCAATCGTCTCCTGAGGCAGGCGCAGTTTCAACTCCTCGCGCTCAGCCTCATTGTCCGCGCGGTATGCCGCAGCCCATTCCTTGATCGTCATTATTGGTTGAGTAGTTTTGTAGTTGGGTAGTTTCATAGTTGCTCAGTCCGCTGGTCGAGAGTGCTTGCGCAGATACGCGATCATGCCGTTGATGAGACGTTTGGCTTCGGTGGCAAGATCGTAGGCGGTTTTGAGTTCTTCGACAGTGATGTATTTGCGGTTGAGAGCAAGGTAGAGTTGTGATTGAACTTCACTCGCAGAACGTCTCGCCATCTTCAGAAAACGTATGAACTCCGGGTTGGAGCCAGCGTCAAAACCTTCGGCAATGTTGTGCATTACCGAACCGGCGGCGTCCTGGATCTGGTTTCGCAGGTGAAAATCTTTTGCGAAACCGGGGTGGCTGGTCAAATCGTAGATGAGATTGGTCAACTGGCGCGCCTTCTGCCAGCTCTGCAAATCTTCGAATCTCTCGATCTTCGCCATACCAGCCTCCCAAACTACCCAACTACGCAACTATCCAACTACCCAACTATCAAACTATTCCATTGCTCCCAGCACCAACGCCAACAGCGCCATCCTCATAACGACGCCATTGAACGCCTCCTGCCAGTAGCGCGACCAGCGGGTGATGTCCACGTCGGTCGGGATCTCGTCCATGCGCGGCAGGGAATGCAGCAGGATGGCATCCGACTTGGCTTTCTTCTCCAGCAGTTCACGCGTGATCTTGTAGTTGGCGGGGGTCAGGCCCACGTCTTTGCCGGCGCGCTCGTCGCGGCTCTTGGTGTAATCGGGCTGGACGACCGGCTCGACCAGAATCACATCGGCTGTGGCAATCGCCTGCTCAACGTGCTCGACTTCTTTGAAGTCCACGCTGAATTGCTTGAGTTCAGCCTTGAATTCCTCGGTCAGCGACATATCCGGCGGCGAGACGAAGGTAATAGGGCAGTCGAACTGGCTGAGGGCATAGCCAAGCGAGTGCATGGTGCGCATGCGCATATCGCCGACCGCCAGCCAGGTGAGACCGTCAATCGTGCCCTTTTCCTTGAGCACGGTGTACAGGTCGGTCAGGATCTGGGTGGGATGCTCGCCCCAGCCGTCGCCGCCGTTGATGATCGGGATGCTCGCCCATTTGGCCGCCTCGTGCGGCGCGCCCTGCTGGAAGTGGCGCATGACGATCACGTCGCCGTAGAACTCCAGCATCTTGACCGTATCCTTGATGGACTCCTGGTAGAAGTCTCCGGCACGCGTCATCTTGGCATCCGCAAAACCGGTCACGTGACCGCCCAGGCGGTGCATAGCGGCTTCGTGCGCCAGGCGCGTGCGGGTGGACGGCTGATAAAAAGCCGTCACCAGCGTCTTTTCGGCGAGCAGGTCGCTGTTACGGCGGCTGACGGCAATCGGTTCCAATTCCGCCGCCACATCGAAGACGTGGAAAAATTCCTGTCGTTCGAACTCTTTGAGGGACAGAATGTCCCGACCAGCAAAACTACGCATTTTAAAAACCTCCGGGATTAGAGAATAGATATTGGTGAGTAGAGAGTAGTGAATAGTGAATAGTGTGTAGTGTGTAGTGATAAAAAACGAATCTCTACTCTCTGCGTTAACCCACCCACCGCACCACATGGAAGCGGAAATAACCGGGCAGGAAATAACTGATCGAATAATCCACCACGCGGCCCGAGGTCGAATATAAAAGGGCGACGAAGTGGATAAGGACGTCATCGCGCTGGATTTGCAGCGCACGCGCCATCTCCGAGGAAGCCCCGATGGCCTTGATATCCGTCCGGGACTGGGCCAGGCTTGGAGAACCGCGGCGCAGCAAGAGGTCCAGCACCGAACCGGTGAATTTGTCATCCAATTCATCGGCGGAAAGAACGTCTTCAGGCAGAACATCCTCCAAACAGGCAATCGGACGTGTGTCAGTGTAAATCACGCGCGAGACACTCGTCAGGGCCGTGCCGAGCGGCACGCCCAAAGCTTGAGCATGATCTTCACTCGCGGAAATTCCTTTTACTTGCAATTCTTTCACCGAGACGGCTAATCCTATGCGCCGGGCTAACGTCTCGATGCTCTCCAGAACCTCGAGGCCGCTATTGATGACCGGGACCTGGCCGACGACAAACGTCCCGACGCCCTGACGACGGCGGATCAACCCCTGCACTTCAAACGAGCGCATGGCCTCCCGCAAAGTTGCCCGCGAGACTCCCATGCGTTGAGCCAGTAGAGGCTCGGTCGGTAATTTGCTCTCAGGCGGCAAGGAGGCGATCAGCTCAGCCAGGTCAGACTGCAAGCGGCGAAAAGGATGGTGTGTCATTTACCCTGACTTTCTAGGCTGCCGGACTCTGCCGAAGGCCTACCCGGCACCACTGGCAGGAATTCAAAGCGGGTCACGTCCACCAGACCCTTATCCGAGATCCGCAACTCTGGAATAACGACCAGCGCCAGCAGGCTCAGGGTCATGTTGGGATTGTTGAGCTTACAACCGCAGGCACGGAAGCCATCTAGAATTGAAATTGCTTTCTTAGCCACCTTTTCTGCACGCTCAGTGGACATAAGTCCGGCGATGTTCAACTCGACCAGGCCGATGACCTGGCCCTGCTTCACCACCACCTGCCCGCCGCCAACTTCGGCCAGCTTATTGGCCGCCAGGGCCATATCGGCCTCGTCCGTACCGACCACGATCATATTGTGGCTGTCATGCGCGACAGTGGAGGCTATGGCGCACGGCTGAGTGAAGCCAAATCCCTGCACCAGCCCAACTTGCAGGCCGCCTGTGCCGCGATGACGCTCGACGAGCGCAACTTTTGCCAGGTCAACTTCCATGTTCACGTGGACTTCAGCCTCATTAACCGGACGGATCATCTGCAAATGCCTGGTCGGCGCCTGGTTCTCGATCACGCCGATGACGTTGACGTTCACCCTCACCCCTTGCTCCTCTCCCACCCTTTGACTTCGCTCCCTGGCCTGGCCGCCAGGGCAGGTTGGGAGAGGGGAAGGAGGTGAGGGAACGCGTATCCGGAAATCATCTGCCGTCAACGGCTGCTCCAGGTGGACGGACTGGACGACCCAATCTGGAAAGGTCGCTTTGGGCAGTTCGATGTTCAGCCTGCCCTTCTCTGCCACCACCTGGCCTCTCGCAATGACCAGTTCGGCGCGAAAATCGTTCAAGTCGTCCACCAGTAAAATATCTGCCCAGCGGCCGGGCGCAATCAGGCCGATATCGCGACTTAAGCCAAAATGCTCGGCAGTGTTGATGGTCGCCATTTGAATGGCGGTCACTGGCGGCAAGCCTTGGGATATGGCATGGCGAACCACCCTGTCCATGTGACCATCCTGAACCAGTGTGGCGACGTGCGAGTCATCGGTGCAGAGGATGAAGCGGCGTGAATCGAGACCCATCTTGGTCAGCGCGGCGACCTGGGCGGCCACATCCTGCCAGGCCGAGCCATAACGCAGCATAACCTTCATCCCCTGGCGGGCGCGGGCGATGGCATCCTCCAGCCGGGTGCCTTCGTGGTCATCTTCCGCGCCGCCGGCGACATAAGCGTGGAACGGCAGGCCCAGGTCCGGCGAGGCGTAATGACCGCCGATGACCTTGCCAGCCTTACGCGTCGCCTCCATTTCAGCCAGCAGTTTTTCGTCGCCACGCGCAACGCCGGGATAATTCATCATCTCGCCCAGGCCGATGATGCCGGGCCAGCTCATCGCCTCAGCGACCTCTGCGGGGCTGATTTCCGCGCCGGGCGACTCAAATCCGGGCGCGGACGGGACGCAGGAGGGCATCTGCACCCAAACGTGGATCGGCTGCCGGGCAGCCTCGTCCACCATCAATTTGACGCCTTTCAGCCCGAAGACATTGGCAATCTCGTGCGGGTCAACGAACATGCCGGTCGTCCCGTGCGGGATGACGGCGCGGACGAACTCGGTGACGGTCAACATGCCCGATTCGACGTGCATGTGCCCATCCAGCAGGCCGGGGACGAGGTACCTGCCGCCCGCGTCCACGACAATCGTATCTTTACGAATGGTGTGAGATGCATCCGGGCCGACGTAGGCGATGTGACCATCTTTGATGGCAATGTCGGTATGCGGCACGATTTCACCCGACTGGACACAGACCCACTGTCCGTTGCGAATGACCAGGTCAGCAGGCTTGCGGCCCATGGCGACGTCTATGAGGGTTTTGGTGAGGGAAGGAGAGGGCATGAGGACTCCGGAAGTGATGCGGAATATGGGTTAGGGGTTGCAGGTTGCGAGGTGCAATTACACGGCCAATTTTCGGATAAGTTCTTTGCTTTGTTGAGCAAAGTATTTCTTCACATCTTCCCATGATATGGATATCAACATCGAGGGCATGATATCCGCATCCGCTTCTTCAAAATAACCGAGGGAAAGCACAATATGGGTCAAGTTGACATCCAAACCGGCATATTTCGAGCGATGATACGCGATGGCTTTCTCAGGCGTGATGCCAGTCTGCCGGGCAAGGCAATAGAGATCAATAAAATCACGTTTGACATTTCGTTGTGAGATGGCCTCGATCTTCATCGCGGCAAGATCAGATAATTGCAGGATTTTTGTTCCGAGCGCCTCGATCGGTTGTTCCAACAGATCATAGCGGTAACGAAAGAAACTGATGCGCAAATCCTCCAGCGCGCCGAGCAAGGTATCTTCCGCCAGTCGTTCGCGGCGATAGGTTTTCATCTCCTGCAAGGCATTCTCAAGGTAGTGAACGTCAAAATGGTCGGGCGTGAAGAAATCCAAATCAACGGATAAACGATGACCGAGATGCAAAGCCACCGCTGTGCCGCCGCCGAGATAAAACGGCTGGCTGATTTTTTCCCGGGCTAGTAAGGCCAGGTAGCTGCGCGTCGATTCAGGTAAGACTTGCTCAAACATAGTATTCCTTCGCGTGGAATTTCGAAATAATTGGCCCAGGCGCTGGCTCGCAACCGCGAAAACCGCCGTGAAGATCTAAGTACGCCCACGATCTCATCGCGGCTGAATCTCCCAAACAACCAGCGGATTTCAGGAAAATCCCCGTATTCCAGCAGCCGCTCGATGACGTAGCGCGGGTGCGCGGCGACATCCAGCTCGGCTGGGTTGATGTCCCAAAAGTATTTATAAGCGGATTCAGGAAGGTGTGTGTCCATAAGAGGGTTATGCGTCACGCGCCCGGACTTCGGCCTGCGCGCGGGCAACGAGTTGATTCCACATTTCAAGCGTTTCCGGCCCGATGCGGGTGGCTTCTGTGGTCACAATCTCCATGTCAACAGTATACTCACTGAACCCGCTCAGACAGAAGACAAGGATGGAGAGGATGTCGTTGGGATGCTTGAGCGACCGTCCTTCGTCCCAGGCGCGCAGTTTGCCGATGATGATGTCGGTGGGTTGAGCGACCCAGGCTTCGAAGGTTTCTCCTGAACTCACCGTGAACTTACGGCGAATCCGTCGTTCAAAGGCAACCTGATATTCCGGTTCCCGTTTCAGCGGCACTAAATCGGCTTTTACGCCTTCGCCCGTATCGATGATGTTGAACATGATTCCCATCGCAACAGAATTTCGCATCATTTCCGGGTCGGCATAATAACGCGGAAGAGGAAATGCTTGTGACAAAGCATCAAAATCCTGCTCACGTAATTCCACAAGAATGTCAATGTCATACGTCACTCGGCTGATTCCAAAGGGATAGCCGCCAAAAGCGCCCACGATCATATAGGGCGCGCCGATTTCATCCAGGGCATTGACAACACGAACGTAAAACGAGAATGCGGTCACTTTGCTTCCATCCGAACAGGCGTCAGATACGCCAGGACTTTCATATTGATTTCGGAGAGTGTCAGGCCAGGAAACCGCTTCAAGAACGTACCGCGCAAGCCCGCCATGGAAAACTCCTGCGCTTGCAAAGCGGGGATAATCCGCCTCTCGGATGGCAGTGCGGCCAGCAACTTGACCTGCACCCAATCAACCGGGCCAAGTCCGCGCACGATTTCGGCGATTTCGTCTTTGGTCAAAGGGCGTTTCTCATCCATTTGAAAACTTTAATCACTCGAATTTAATCTCCATGAGGTATTGCAACTTTTCCTGGAGTTTTTGCATCAGTTGATATTCTCCAGCCCAATGCACGTATTCGTCATCCTTGCCGTCCAAATCCTCAGCACTCATCTCAGCAATAAAATGCTCTGTGGTGACACCATATTTTTGCTCGAACGGCGTCAGGCGTCTCCGGGCAGCTTCCAACGCTAACTCGAGTCTGGCGATTTCACTCTCGACCGCCGATTGAACCAGGTATAAAACGTCCTTGGTTCTTTGCTCAGGCTCGACATAAAGTGTGCTCATTTCTACATCCTTTCTTCTAACTTTCAACCCCTCGGATGGAAAACTCTTGCGCCTGTAAAGCAGGAATAATCCTTTTTTCAGGCGGCAGCGCGGCCAGCAACTCGATCTGCACCCAATCTATCGGGTCAAGCCCACGCACGATTTCGGCGATTTCGTCTTTGGTCAAAGGGCGTTTCCCGTCCATTTGAAAACCTTTTCGAGCAAGCATAACACCGATTTGACGGATTCGCGCGGATCCTTGCTTTTCTCTTTTGCTCTATCCATGTAACTCCGTGCCATCTGTGACAGCGTATTCGCAGGGTAAATCCGTGTCCCATTTTTTCTCGCTCAAGAAGCCTTTTCGCCGATTATGATGTTCAAGTTGTCTCTTATCGGGCGAGAATAAGATAAGCCAGTCCAATGATCGCCAAGGCAAGCGGGGTAAGGAACGCCCAGGCGAGCCATTTTCGATCCTTCCACAGCGCAACCGCCGCGCCGATTTGAAACAGTGGCAGCAGGATTGCCAGCGAACAAAGCGACTGATACCTGCTCAGGTACCAGGCAAACGGCGCGCACAGCAACGCGCTCACAACCAGCAACCAGGGCCACTTCTTCAAGATGCCGACGACCGAAACCGTCAGCGAAAGCAGGATCGCCGGCCAGCCAAATACAATCTGAACCAGAATATCGGACATTTTATCCTTCGAGCAGGCGTTTCGCGGCTTTGTTGTGTTTCTCTACCAACTTCCCAATTTCCAAATTTACCAAGTTACCATCTTTGACCACAAACTTGCCGTCAACGACGGTGTAATCCGCCTTCACCGGCTGACAGAAAACTACGGCAGCAACCGGATCGTGCAGTGCCCCGGCGTAGTCGAGGCGGTTGAGGTTGATGGCAAAGAAGTCTGCGCACTTGCCGGGTTCGAGCGAACCAATGTCCGTGCGGCCCAAAACCGCCGCCCCGCCGCGCGTGGCGAGGTGGAGGGCTTCGCGGGCGGTCATCAGTCCCCTGACCCCCAGCCCCTCCCCCGAGGGTGGAGAGGAGTCCTGTCCCCATCTCCATGTGGGAGAGGGTGGAGGGGAGTCCTGTCTCCCTCTCCCTGTGGGAGAGGGGTTAGGGGTGAGGGAAAATCCTTCCACGCCTGCCCGCAGCCGCGCCAGCAGCATGGCCTGCCTTGCCTCGGCCAGCATGTGCGAGCCATCGTTAGATGCAGATCCATCCACGCCCAGGCCGACCTTCACGCCCGCTGCCAGGTATTCGCGAATTGGCGCAATGCCGGATGCCAGGCGCATGTTGGAGGTCGGGCAATGGGCCACGCCGCAGCCGTGTTTGGCAAACACTTTCACCTCGTCGGGATTGACGTAGACGGCGTGGGCAAACCAGACATCCTGCCCGACCCAATCCACTTCTTGCATGTATACCACAGGGCGGTGGCCGAATTTCTGGAGGCAAAAAACTTCTTCATCCTGCGTCTCGGAAAGATGGGTATGCAGTCGAACGCCATACTCGCGGGCAAGTTTTGCGGATTGTTTCATCAGTTCACCGGTAACAGAAAACGGGGAGCAGGGCGCAAGGACAATTTGCACGAACGCGCCAGGTTTGGGGTCGTGATATTTCTGGATAAGCCGCTGGCTGTCTTTCAGAATGCTGTCTTCAGAGTCCACCACCGAATCGGGCGGCAGGCCGCCTTTTGATTCACCCAGCGACATCGAGCCGCGCGCGGCCTGGATACGGACGCCAATCTCTTTCGC
>JBDRTP010000062.1:0-5133 GCA_043823965.1 Chloroflexota bacterium | reverse complement strand
GTAATGGTTATAGAACAGCAGGGTTTTGTCGTTTTTACCCTTGCGCTCCCCTAAAACGACCGGCGCGCCCTCGCTGAATTTATTGCCGGTGGGCATGATCTCGGCGGTGAAGCCGCGCTTGCGCAGCATCCCGGCGACCAGCGCGGCACATTCCTTCATTCCCAAATTCTGCGCGCCGACGCTGGGCTGGGCAACCAGTTGGGAAAGTTCGGCGATGCTTTCGTCGAGATGACTTTCGAGATAGGCGTCAATTTTGATGTAGGTGGACATAAGGCTCTCCTTTATGCAAATTTTGACAATCTCAGATTATCTTTTTTCACCACGAAGGGCACGAAGGCGCACAAAGTATTTTGTGTTCTCGCACTCCTTTGTGATACTTTGTGCCCTTTGTGGTAAAGACTTTGGAACCCTGCGCGAAGATTTTGTAGCGCGATATTCATATCGCCATTTGGTTGCGGAATGAATTCCGCGTTACGGGATTCACAACCCAAACAGCCAGTCAATCGAGTAATAGCCGGCATAGGCGACGTAGAGCATTTTGATCATCTGCCCCGGCCAGCACCACAGCAGGAATTTCCACAGGGGCATCTTGAGCACCCCGGCGGCCACACCGACCAGATCGAAAAAGGGATTGGGGAGGGCAGCCCGAATAAGGATGGCCGGTCCGCCGTACTTGCGCACCTGGGCGGTGATTTTGTCGTATTTCTTCCAGTTTTCGATGATGGCGCTTCCGCTGTAACCGGCCAGGTAGCCGGAAACCTCGCCGATCGCGCCGCCTGTCGCGGCGGCCAGCGCCACGCCGAGCGGATGGAACACGCCGCTCATCGAGAAGACAACCGCCATTCCCGGCACCGGCATCAGGATGGTAGCGTAGGAAATCAACACAATCAGGAAGATGCCCGGGTAGCCGAAATGGGCAAATTCCTGCACCCGGTCGCGGATCAGGTAAATGCCGACGGTAATGCCGATGACGACCGCCAGTGCCATAATGCGCAGGATGATCGTCTGCCATGTCTGCTTCGGCTTGGCAGGCGGGGCAGGTCTCTCGTCTGCGCCTTCGAGAGGTTCAGGTTTGTCCAATGTTATCACTCGCTAATTTCAACCGACAGGATTTTCACGCCCGGCTTGTCATGCTTGAGCGCGGGGTGAAATTCGTCGGCGAAGAGTTCAATGAGCATGTCGCCTTTGTCGGTGCAAAACGTGGCCGTGTATTTCTTTTTCGGGTCAATGACCATTTCGGGCGGTTTGTTCCATTGCTTGGGACTCATGGGCTTCCTTTCGAGAATGGAGAATAGAGACTGGAGAATAGAGAATAGAGAATAGAGAATAGAGATTCGTTCAATTACCGATAAACCGACTCGCCGACTCGCCGACTCGCCGACTCGCCGACTCGCTTACTCGCTTACTCGCTTACTCGCTTACTCGCTGACTCGCCGAATCGCTGAATCGCTGCCTCGCTGCCTTGCTGAATCGTTACTTCAGCATTGTCTCGATGCGCGCCACGACCATATCCAGCGCGGCGGCGTTGAATCCGCCTTCGGGGATAATCACGTCGGCATAGCGTTTGGAGGGTTCGACAAATTCCAAATGCATCGGGCGGACGGTGGACATGTATTGCTTGATGACCGAGTCGGTCGTCCGGCCGCGCTCGGAAATGTCACGCTGCAAGCGGCGGATGAAGCGGATGTCCGAGTCGGTATCCACGAAGAGCTTGACATCGAACAACTCGCGCAGGGCCGGCTCGGCAAAGAGCAGGATTCCTTCGACCAGGATGACGCTGCGCGGCTGGACCGTGTACGTCCGCTCGGTGCGGCTGTGGGTGGCGAAGTCGTAGATAGGCACTTCTACCGGCTGGCCGTTTTTCAGTTGTTGGATGTGTTGGATGAGCAGTTCGGACTCGAGGGAATTGGGGTGGTCGAAGTTGACTTCGGCGCGCTGTACAGGAGGCAGGCCGCTCAGATCCTTGTAATAGGCATCGTGCTGGAGGAAGGATATCCGTTCCGGGCCGACGCGCTGGAGAATGACCTGGGCGACGGTTGTCTTTCCAGAGCCGGAGCCGCCGGCAATGGCGATGACCAATGGAGAAGGGTGAGAGGGCATGGCTGGGTGTTGCTTTGGATCACTCGCGAATATCAACCAACGTCTCGACCAATGGCTCGATGGCAGTTTCCACGGCTTCCTTCCCGAGGCCGGTGATCTTGAAGGTGATCAACCGGTTGGAAGGATCCTCGCCGGTAAATACGCCAAAGGCGATGAAATTCCCACCCAGGCTGGAGAGGGCTTGCGTGATCCTTGCCAGTTGACCGGCTTTTTCGGTCACCAGCGCCGTGACGCGCACGCCCGTTTCGCGAGCGCCCATCAGTTCCAGAAAGATCTTGAACAGGTCTGTCTCGGTGATGATGCCGATTACGTGACCGTCGCGCATCACCGGCAGGCCGCCGATCTTATTGTCGGCCATGATGCGCGCCGCCTCCTCGATAGGGGTATCTTCTGTAACCGTAAGCACTTTCCTGGTCATCACCTCGGCAATGGTGATCTTGCTGAGCAGGTAGTTCATTTCCCAGATGCTCAACGAGCTTACCGGGGAGGGAGAGGCGTTGAGCAGATCCTTATCCGACACGATCCCGACGAGCTTACCATCTTTCACGACCGGGGCGCGGCGGATGTGCTCGCGCTTGAAAAAGCTCAACGCATCGTGGATGGGCATTTCCGGTGATATCGGGATGACCGGATGTGACATTCGTTCTCCGACTAACATGGAAACCTCCTATTTCTCTATAAGTCTAATTGTACTGCAAACTTTCCGGGAACGCGTGGTATTGGACGAATATCAACTTTTCCCAATAAAAGCAAAGACGACCCGTGTGGGTCGCCTTTGGATTGCAGATTACAGAACCGTTCTAGTTTTTCTTGGTGCTGAACTTGAGCAGTGTGTACAACGGGCAGAAGCCGATGATGCCGGTCAACAGCAGGATGACGCCGAAGATGTACGCCAGCCACATCCAGACACCGGTGGCGACGCCCAACAGGCCGAGCGCCAGCAAGACAATGCCGACGATGACGCGGATGATGCGGTCGAGATTGGATTCGTTTGTTTTCATTATTTCTCTCCATTTCTTGAGTATGAGAATGAATTTCAATGAATTAGATGCATCCTGGGTGAAAAAGAGGCAGGAGGTTTGTAAAAAAACTGTCGCGAACTGGCCGAATATGACAAATGTCACTTGAATTTTTTGAAAAAAAGGCTAAAGTAGATATAGCCCAGTTGGAAATGGAAAAATTATTGTGAGATAATGTACGAAAGCGACGAAATTGACCTGAGAATTGTCGAGCTTCTGATGGAAGATGGCCGCATGGCGGCGGCAGAAATTGCGCGGCGCGTTGGGGGTAATCTCTCTGAGCGCGTTGTCCGTTATCGCATCGAGCGGATGGTCGCTGAAAAAGTAATTCAAATCAGGCCAATCGTCAACCCGAAGGTGTTCGGGTATACGACTGTCGCAGATGTATTTCTGGAGGTCGAGTCGGACTCGATCCTGGAAGTGGCTCGCAAGGCAACCGAATTCGATTGTGTCAGCTACGTGGCCTGCGCCATCGGCGAGACAGACGTCAGCGTGCAGGTTTACGCCAGGGATACGGCGGAGGTATATCGCTTTGTGACGGAAGTCATCGGGAAGATCCCAGGTGTGCGAAAGACGACCACTTCCATCGTTCCGGTTGTTCTCAAGGATGTTTATGAGTGGCGCGTACCGCCCGGCGTTGTGGCTACGGGCGATGGTAATGTGAAAAATAAAGTCAATGGATGAGGAGAACAGTATGAATATTGCCTGGCAAAAGAATGCGGCTTTGCAGAAGCGCGCATTTCGAGTATTGCCATTGGGGGTCAATTCCAATTTTCGTTTTTGGGGTGAGGGGATCACCCCATATCTGTCGAAGGCTAAGAACGCTTACGTCTGGGATGCCGACGGGAACAAGTACATTGATTACCGCCTGGCTTTTGGGCCGATCATCCTCGGTCATGCCTATGACGCGGTGAATGAAAAAGTCAAAGAGCAGATTGACCTTGGTACGCTGGCGGCCATGACCAGCGAATTAGAAATCGAAGTTGCCGAGAAGATCGTGGCGATGTGTCCCGCTGTAGAAATGGTGCGGCTGGCCTGCTCCGGCACCGAGGCGACCATGCACGCCCTGCGCGTGGCGCGCGCCTACACCGGCCGCGAGAAGATCCTCAAGTTCGAGGGCATGTATCACGGCTTTCAGGATTACACCCTCTGGTCCACCTACGCGCCGGTGGAAACCTATGGCAATGCCCGCAGCCCGATTCCTGTCCCGTCCAGTTCCGGCATCCCAAAGCCGCTGAACGAATTGATTATCACCCTGCCGTTCAACAACACGGAAATTCTGGAGCGGAGGCTGGAGAGTGAGGGCGGGCAGTTGGCGGCGATTATCGTCGAACCCTGCATGGGCAACTGCGGGGCGATTTTACCCGAAAGAGGTTTTCTGCAGTTCATCCGCAAGCAGTGTGACAAGTACGGGATTGTCTTTATTCTGGATGAAGTCAAGACCGGCTTCCGCATTGCCAACGGCGGGGCGCAGGAATACTATCGCATCCAACCGGACCTGGCGACGTATGCCAAAGCCCTGGGCAATGGCTACCCCGTGGCCGCTTTCGGAGGCAAGAAGGAGATCATGAGCATCATCGGCCATGGCGTCGCGCATGGCGGAACGTTCAACAACAACAAGCCCGGCGTCGCGGCGGCCTGGGCCACGCTGACCGTGCTGGAAAAAGAGCCGGTGATGAAAACCATCGAAAAGCGCGGCAAGCGGCTGATGGACGGAATTTCAAAGATATTCAGCGAAGCCAGCCTCCCACATTGCATGAACGGCTACCCGGCGATGTTCTCGTATGCGCTCGGTGTGGAAAAAGTCAGCGACCAGCGCTCGTGGAACGAGAGCGATAAGGAATACTATCTTGCTCTGATTGATGCGCTGATTGAGCGCGGCGTGATGCCCGACCACGACCCGCGCGAGCCGTGGTTTTTATGCTACTCGCACAGTGAAACCGATGTTGACGAAACTCTCACCGTTTTTCGAGAGGTGGTTAAATCTGTTACACGTTAGAAAGTTGACACGTTG
>JBDRTP010000061.1:0-7817 GCA_043823965.1 Chloroflexota bacterium | reverse complement strand
GAGGATGTGCTGGCGCACTTCCGGGAAGCCGTGGAGCGAGGCGCGAGGAGCGAGGCGGAGTGGAATGAACGCTTCGCGGCTTACCGCACTGCCCATCCTGATAAGGCTGACGAATTTGAACGCCGATTTCGGGGCGAACTCCCCGCCGGTTGGGAAGAAAACCTGCCCGTCTTCTCCACCGATGCGAAGGGCATGGCGACGCGCGCCGCTTCCGGCAAGACGCTCAACGCCCTGGCAGCCAAAATCCATGAACTTATCGGTGGCTCGGCAGACCTTGCCCCTTCCAACAATACCTGGCTGGAGGGCTATCCGGATTTTCAATCCACGACCCCGCAGGGCCGCAATTTCCATTTTGGCGTGCGCGAGCACGGCATGGGCGCAATCGTCAACGGCATGGCGCTGCACGGCGGCGTCATCCCTTACGGCGCGACCTTCCTGGTCTTCTCGGATTACATGCGCGGCGCCATCCGCCTCTCGGCGCTCTCGCACATCCCTTCGATCTGGGTCTTTACCCACGACAGCATCGGCGTGGGCGAAGACGGGCCGACTCACCAGCCGGTCGAGCATCTGGCTGGGCTGCGCGCCATCCCGAATCTGGTCGTCATTCGTCCCTGCGATGCCAACGAGACGGTCGAGGCATGGAAATGGGCTGTCAGCCATCGCAGCGGCCCGACGGCGCTCATCCTGACCCGCCAGGCCGTTCCCACCCTGGATCGCTCGCTCTACACGCCTGCATCCGAGTTGGCGCGCGGCGCTTACGTGCTGGCCGACATCGGCGATATCGAACCAGAACTCATCCTGCTGGCCTCCGGCTCGGAAGTCAGCCTGATCGTCGAAGCCGGGCTGCGCCTGGCTGCGGAGGGCGTCAACGTGCGCCTGGTCTCGTTCCCCTCCTGGGAATTGTTCAGCGCCCAACCGCAGGAGTATCGCGATGCCGTATTACCGCCGCGGGTCACCGCGCGGCTGGCGGTGGAGGCTGGTATCGCTCAAGGCTGGGAAAGATGGGTTGGCTCGCACGGCGCGATCATTTCCATTGAACACTTCGGCGTCTCCGCCCCTTACAAAGTGATCTTCGAGCAGCTTGGCTTTACGGTGGAGAATGTGATTGCCCGTTGCCATGCTATAATCAACACGAGCGCGGCCTCCAGCCGCAACCAAAAAGATTCACCGCGAAGGCGCGAAGGCCGCGAAGTTTTATGCGCAGCACCTACTCGGTAAACCTTCGCGAAGTTAATCTCCCTTCGCGTTCGCCTGCCCCCGTTCTTTGAGGGTCGTTTCTTCGCGGTTCCAAAAGATTTCCGCGCTTGATGCAAATGTCAGAAGGAGAAGCTATGCGTATTACATACGATTCGGAAGCAGATGCAATGTATATTTACTTCTCTGAGAAGCCGGTGGATAAGACAGTTCGAGCATCCAGCCGGGTGATGGTTGATCTGGATTCCGAAGAGAACGTTCGAGGAATTGAAGTGCTCTTCGTCAGCAAATCTTTCGCTGGGACAGATTTTTCAAACATCCACCTGGAGCTGCCCCGCGTGGGGGAGATTGATTTACACCTGCCAATCGCAGCTTGAGCTATGAACATTGCCATCGCCTGCGACCACGCCGGCTTCCCTCTCAAGGAAATTGTCATCGCGACCATAAAATCTGCCGGCCACGATGTGCTTGACCTGGGCATGGACAGCATTGCCAGCGTGGACTATCCCGACTATGCAGAGAAGGTCGGGCGCGCCATCCAATCCGGACAGGCGGTGAGGGGCATCATCCTGTGCGGGTCGGGCGTGGGGGCGTGCATTGCCGCCAATAAAATGCGCGGCGTCTATGCCTGCCTGTGTCACGATACCTATTCAGCGCATCAGGGCGTCGAACACGATGACATGAACGTGCTCTGCCTGGGGGCGCGCATTATTGGCCCAGAACTGGCAAAGGAAATTGTCACCGCATTCCTGGCGGCGCGTTTCATCGGGAACGACCCCGGCCAGGAACGCCACGCCCGGCGGGTGGGGAAAATCAGGAAGTTGGAAAATTGATAAAGATGAACCCCATCCAAAAACTTACCTCCATCGGTCAATCTCTCTGGTATGACAATATTCAACGGCGTTTGTTGGAGAACGGCGAATTCGCCGCCATGATCGCAGACGGGGATATACGCGGCGTGACCTCCAACCCTTCGATATTCAATCATGCCATCGCCAGGTCAAATGATTACGATTCGGCCATCCTGCCGTTAGCCTGGTCTGACTGGAATGCCGAGCAAATCTTCTGGCAACTGGCGATTGAGGATATTCGCGCCGCGGCTGACTTGTTCCTGCCCCTCTACAACCAGAGCCAGGGCGCGGATGGCTACGTCAGCCTGGAAGTCAGCCCTTACATGGCGCATGATACCCAGGCGACGCTGGAGCAGGCCAAACATCTGTGGGAAACGGTCGCCCGCCCGAACCTGATGATCAAGATCCCGGCGACCAAAGAAGGCCTGCCAGCCATCCGCCAGTCTATTGCTGCGGGCATCAACGTCAACGTGACGCTGATCTTCTCCATCGAGCGTTATAAAGAGGTCATGGAAGCTTACCTGAATGGCCTCGAAGACTACCTGCTCTCCTCTTCTCATGGACATGACGGCGACGAGTCGCAGGAGAACTTACCGCGAAGGCGGGAAGAACGCGAAGTTTATTCCGGAAATTCTTCGCGCACTTCGCGTCTTCGCGGTAAAAATGATGGCGGTATCGAGTTTATTGCATCGGTGGCCTCCTTCTTCGTCTCCCGCGTCGACACCAAAGTAGATAAACTTCTGGAGTCCAGCGACTTTGTCGCTGCGAAAGCCCTGCCCGGCAAAGCCGCTATCGCCAACAGCAAGTTGGCTTACGAGGAGTTCCGCAAGGTCTTCGGTGGTCAGCGCTTTTACAAGTTACAGGCCGCCGGCTGCCGCATCCAGCGCCCCCTGTGGGCTTCGACCAGCACCAAGAACCCGGCCTATCCCGACACGCTTTACGTGGATGAGCTGATCGGCCCGGCCACCGTCAACACCGTCCCGCCCCAAACGCTCGAAGCCTTCCGGCAGCACGGCAAAGTCGAAGAGACGCTCATGCGCGACCTGGAAGGCGCGCGCCAGGTCATTGCCGACCTGGAAGCGGCGGGTATTTCCATGCCGCAGGTGACGCAGGAGCTGGAAGACGAGGGTGTCAAGGCTTTTGCGGATGCCTTTAGCGACTTACTCGAAACGATAGATGACAGACGTCGCGCCGCCGTCACGCAACTTGGACCGTTGCCGGATACCGTTAAACAGCGGGTTGCCAGTCTCGAAGCTGATTCCGTGTCCCAGCGCCTGCAGGATGGCGATCCCACGCTGTGGACGACCGATCCGCAAGGCCAGGAGGAAGTCCGCAAGCGCATGGGTTGGCTGAGACTGCCCGAAACCTCGCGCGCGTTGATCCCTGATTTGCGCGCCCTGGCCGCCGAAGTCCGCTCGGAGGGTTTTACCGGCGCCTTGCTGCTCGGCATGGGCGGCTCCTCGCTGGCAGCCGAAGTTTATAGCCTGACTTTCCCCAAAGCCGCTGACTCGCTGAATCTGCTGATTCTGGACTCTACCGACCCCGCCCAGGTCGCGGCTGCGGCGCAGGCCTTCCCACCTGAGAAGACCCTTTACATCCTTTCCAGCAAATCCGGCGGTACGGCAGAGGTCAATGCCCTGTTCGATTACTTCTGGGAACGCTCCGGACAGAATGGCAAACAATTTGTCGCCATCACCGACCCGGGCACCTCGCTGGAAGATCTGGCTAAGGCGCACAGTTTCCGCCGAAGGCCTAACGGCAAAACCTTCCTGGCCGATCCGAATGTCGGCGGGCGTTACTCAGCCCTGACGGCCTTTGGTCTGTTGCCCGCTGCGTTACTGGGCATTGACCTCGAACGGCTGCTCGAGCGTGCGGACTGGATGGCGCGCCAGTGCGCGGCAAATGTCGCGGCGGAGCGCAACCCCGGCCTGGTGCTGGGGGCCATTCTTGGCCAGGCCGCCCTGGATGGACGCAATAAGCTCACCTTCATTGCCGATGAATGCCTTCTACCTTTGGGCGCCTGGCTGGAGCAGTTGGTCGCCGAATCCAGCGGTAAACAGGGTAAGGGCATTCTGCCTGTAGATGGCGAGCCGCTCGGTGATCCAACCGACTACGGCGACGATCGCTTGTTCGTCTACCTGTGCTCAACCGGCGCACAGGATGCGGCCGTCAACGCCCTGCGTGCTGCAAATCACCCTGTTCTCGAATTTCTAATCTCTAATTTCTACTCTCTAGGCTCTGAAATCTATCGCTGGGAATATGCCACTGCCGTCGCCTGCCACATCCTGGGCGTCAATGCCTTTGACCAGCCCGATGTACAGGATAGTAAAAAACGGACAGAGGATAAGATTACCGCCTATCGCCAGAACAGGAAACTAGACGAAGGGGAGCCTGCCTGGGAGGTGGACGGCGTACGCGCCTTCTCGCCCGGCGCGCTGAACGGCAAGCACCTGGCCGAAGTCCTGATGGCGTTCCTGGCTCAGGCCCGAAAAGGCGATTATGTCGCCATCAATGCCTATCTGCCGCGCAATGCAGAAATGGTCGAAATCTTGCAAGAACTACGTTTCTCCATTCGTAAGCGTACCGGCTGCGCGACGACGGTTGGTTTCGGGCCGCGCTTCCTGCACTCCACTGGCCAGTTGCACAAAGGCGGGCCGGCTTCGGGGCTATTCCTTCAAATCACAGCTGAGCCTGACGAAGACATCGAAATCCCCACCCAGGGCATGACCTTCGGCCTGCTGGAGCGCGCCGAGGCGTTGGGTGATTATGAAGCCCTGGCAGGGCGCGGCCGGCGAATTTTGCGGGTGCATTTGCCCTCGCCGGAGGCGGCAAGCGAGCTGGTGCTGGCTTTGAAATAGAATCAGTACTTCACGAAAAAGCATTTGTAGTAGCGACTTCAGTCGCTTTTTCGCTGAACGACCAACCCACAGGGTGCTTCGCGAAGTCGTTACTATGATTTCGTGATTTACTGATACTTTGCATTTCGTGAAGCCATGCGATTGATGTACCAATTTCTGGCTCTTAATATTGTGGGGGACGAGGCAAGCCATGACCAGAGTTCACCAAACCATCTTGGGACTGGTGTGGGTAGATTACTCGTCTCGCTGAAATCTACCTCCCGGTCATCAATGAGGAAAGTATAGCGCCCTGTCCGTTGGATGCCTGGTTGAGCGTTGAGGAATTCTTTCAACGCCTCGCGTTCGGTCGGTGTCAGCCAGGAGGGCAGGTCGGAGGTGGCCTTATAACCCGTGATCAGCGCCAGGTCTTGGAGAAGCTGCGTTTGCTCATCCGTCATTCTATTGTTGCGCGTGCGAAAATAGACCACGTCCGGATCAGTATGCACCAGCGGACCAAGCCATAGCCGGCTCAAGCTGGTATGGATGGCGTTCCGTGTTCCTAGGCCGCTAAAGTTATACAGCCAGTCGCTCTCGGGGGGGTTATTCCATGTTGAAGCCACATCTGGGCCAACGCGCATCCCGTCGCACAGGCCGAGGGAAGGCAGGATCGGCGCGCCGCAGGTCAAGAAGTAAGCCTCGCCCATGGCTTCGCGAAGTACTTTAAGCCCATGACGGTAGGCTGCTTCGCGCGGCATGTCTTTATGGCGTTTCCCGGGCAGGGCGCCGGCGTAGAGGAAATCCAATTTGAGATAATCATAGCCCCAGGCGCGGACTTTCTTCATCAATGCGGCCAACCAGTCGAGGGCGGCAGGATGGGTGGTATCCAGGGCATAGAGCGGTTCATTCCAGTTGAAGCCCGCGCTGACCAGTCCGCCTTTCTCGTCGTGCAGCAGCCAGTCGGGGTGTTGGCGGAATAAGCTCGAAGAGGGGACGACGAGCAAAGGCGCCAGCCACAGGCCCGGGGTCCGGCTGGTGGCGCGGATGCGCGCGGCGAGGTACTCCATCCCGGAGGGGAACTTCTCGTTGGCCTCCCAGTCCCCAATTGCCTTCTGCCAGCCATCGTCAATCTGGAAGACATCGAAGGGCAGATCACCCAGATCGTTCAAGATGTGGAGCAATTGCTCATCGCGGATGTTGGTGTACAGGCTGTACCACGAGCACCAGACGCGGAGTTGTTTTGCGGCGCGCTTTTCACTGAGACGTTCACCGAGCAAGGTGGCGTATTGGGCGAAAACGATTTGCTCCGGGCCGTTGGCGATGAACCACTCGCCGCCGCCTTGCTCGTACCAGCCATGCAGTGTCTGACCGTCCAGCTCCACATGGGACTCCAGCCCCAGCGCGGCGAGAAGAACAACATCCCCGTCCGGCGCATCCACTCCACCCAGCCATGAGCCGCCGTGCTGTTTGGACAGGATATAAGCCGGGTCATCGGCCTGGGGGCGGATAAGCGGCGGGTTGATCGGCAGGACCGGACGGGACGGATCAAGCCAGGCGGCCAGGCTCCAGGATTGCCAGCCGTGGCGGTAGTAGCGCTTGGGCTGGAAGGGAAGCCGTAGGCTCACGTTTGCGCCGGAGATGACAATCCCGCCTGTGACGGGGCGGAATTTATCGGCGATGAAGGAGAACTGCATGTCTCCGATTTGAAAGGATATGTTCATAGAGGTCATCCTTGGGAGTGGTGTGAATAGGCTCAATTATGCCCTATTTTGAAAAAAAAATGGGGTTTGCGGAAGGGCGAAGCCAGTCCGCAAACCCCCACATCTCTCCCCTTTCACGGGCATTCTCGAAGCCCCTTATAATTCTCGAGGAAATCCGATCATGAACATGCTATAATTACAAAAGGCAGTCAATGATCATCCTAATGCTGCGTTGCTCTTATGCATGATTTTGTGCTTTCGACCCATGCCAGAGATATGCTGCTGGAGCGGAATATCCCCGAAGAATGGCTCTGGCGAACGCTCAATACTCCGGACAAGAAACGTCGAGGGAGTGATTACAACTTGCACTATTCGAAAGCCATCAAGGAATGCAACAGGCGTGTGTTGCATGTGATTGTCAACCCCGATGTGTATCCAAACCGCATTGTTACTGTATTCTTTGACCGTCGTCTGAGCAGGATAGCAGAGTAATTCAACCACGAGGATAGATATGAGACTAAAAGTTGACAAGGAAAATGACGCGCTGTATTTTCGACTGGATGAAGAGGCCATTGTGGAATCGGAAGAAGTTCAAGATGGCATCATTCTTGACTTTGATCAGGAAGGCCGCGTAGTTGGGTTCGAAATCCTATCTTTGAGCAGCCGGATTGCACCGGAGAAGTTGCGCGTCCTTCAGTTTGAAGTGGTATAGCCCTTTCGCAGATTTTGCAGAATAAACCTTATATCTGCGAAATCTGCGTAATCTGTGGATATTCCATTTTCATACTGAGAATTGATGTCAATACCAAGAATGATTTGACCTTTTGTACCAATTGTGGCATAATTTGCCGTAATCTAAACCCTGAAAAGGCAATGATGGAAACGAGTAAGCCTGTGGAGGCTGTCAGCGAATCCGGGACTAGTGCGAGCCGGGCCAGCGTAACAGGCCGAAAATCCTTCCGGAGCCGCGATCTGAAATTGGTCGGATGGTCAGATAGTCGAATAGTCTGATAGTCGCTTATCTGATAGTCTGGCTGAAAGTAAGAAAGCCGAAATCATCCGCCGTTATAAGGATGCGAGTATAAGCTGCCAGGTCGTACTCGACTGAGTGTCTGTCGTTTGACAGGAAGCAGAGTGGTACAGCGCGAGCATTTTTGCTCTCGTCTCTGAATGAGACGGGAGTTTTTATTTTTAGAGAGTCGAGATTAGAGAGTAGTCAAGTCGGCTTTCACTCACGA
>JBDRTP010000060.1:0-5639 GCA_043823965.1 Chloroflexota bacterium | reverse complement strand
CTTGAGATACTGGCATGTATCGGTGATGTAGGTATGCGGCGTGTCGAGTGGATTGAGCAGCGAGGTGGTAAATCCGGCGGGCAGGACTGGCGGCGTGCGCGGTATGGTCGGCGTGGGATTGGGTGGTTGGGTGGTTGGGTGTTTGGGAGGTTGGGAGGTTGGGGAGTTGGGGGGTTGGGTAGTTAGATAGTTTGGTAGTTGGGTAGTTGCTTGGTTGGCCGGTTGAGCGGTTGGGGAAGTGGGTGAGCAAGCGGCCAGAACGACGGCGCACAGGCCAAATGTCGCTAAGAATCGGCTTATCCACGTTCCACTCTTACTGGACACTGAACACTGTTTACTGGTCACTGATTACTTTCCCCCTTGATGAACGCCTCCGTCATGTCACGACAGACGCTGTCGCGGAATTGCTTGGGCGGGGTCTTGAAGAAATAAGACGACGGGCCGATGATCGGACCGGAAAGGCCGCGCTCCAGGGCCAGCCTGGCGCAGCGGACGGCGTCAATCACCACACCGGCGGAATTGGGCGAATCCCACACCTCCAACTTGACTTCCACGTTGAGCGGCACGTCGCCGAAGGTGGTGCCTTCCATGCGGATGTAGCACCACTTGCGGTCGGAGAGCCAGGGCACGTAGTCGCTCGGCCCAACGTGCACGTCGTCCGCGGGGAGTGTGTAGGGCAGCATGGCGGTCACCGCGCCGGTTTTGGAGATTTTCTTGGATTCGAGGCGCTCGCGCTCCAGCATGTTGAGGAAGTCGGTGTTGCCGCCGAAGTTGAGCTGGTAGGTGCGGTCGAGGCGCACGCCGCGATCCACGAACAGGCTGGTCAGGACGCGGTGCAGGATGGTCGCGCCGACCTGGGACTTGATGTCGTCGCCGAGGATGGGCAGTTTCCTCTGGCGGAAGCGTTCGGCCCAGTACTCGGAGGAGGCGATGAAGACCGGAATGCAGTTGACGAAGGCGCAGCCAGCCTCCAGAATTTGCTCGACATACCATTTGGTCGCCATCTCCGAGCCGACGGGCAGGAATGAAACGACCACGTCGGTCTTAGTCTCTTTGAGCAGCTTGACGATGTCGGCGGTGGGGCCGGGGGCTTTGGTGATGACCTGCGCAAGGTACTTGCCCAGGCCGTCGTGGGTCATGCCGCGCACGACGGGGACGTTCAGCTTGGGCACATCGGTGAATTTATAAGTGTTATTCGGTTCAGCGAAGATGGCCTCGGCCAGGTCTTTGCCGACTTTGGCCGCGCTGATGTCAATACCCAGGCTGAATTCAATATCCCGGATATGGTAACCTCCCAGGTTGACGTGCATCAGACCCGGAACGCTGGCATCCTCGGGTGCACCTTTGTAGTACTGCACACCCTGGACGAGTGACGAGGCGCAGTTGCCCACGCCGATGATCGCCACACGTACTTTCTTCTTGCTCATGGATTTGACTCTCCTTTTTCGATATTTCGTCGAGGTTTTTTGCCATTCCCGACAACATCCAGTATAATCCAATCAGCCTGCCATATCGGATGATCATGCCTGCAAACGAGCAAATTCAACGTCTGGAACGCCTTTTGGAGGTCAGCCGCAACTTGAGCGCCTCCATGGAAGTTGACGCGTTCCTGCAATCCGTCATATCTGCCGCCAGCGAATTGACGGCCAGCGAGGTTGCCTCCATCCTGGAAGCGGACGAAGAAGGCACACAGCTTCGCTTCCTGGCGCTGCCCTGGTTCCATCGCGACTTGCTGCGTTCCGTTAAAGTCCCGCTGGAGGCCAGCATCGCCGGGTGGGTTTTCCAAAACGTCAAGCCAGTTGTCGTGCCGGATGTCGCCTCAGACCCCCGTCACTACAAAGTGGTGGATCTGACTGCAGAGTTCCAGACCCGCTCTATCCTGGCTGTTCCGATCATTTATAAAGGCGAAATCCTGGGCGTGTTGGAAGCAGTCAACAAGGCGGATCAGGGTCATTATACCGGAGAGGACCGCGCATTTCTAGAGACTCTTGCTTCCCTGGCTGCGCTCGCAATGCAAAACATCCGTCAGATGAGCAAGATACAGAAATCATTCGATGAGATGAATCGACTCGACCAGATGAAGAGCGATTTTATCGCCATCGCCTCACACGAACTGCGCACGCCGCTCGGTCTCATCCTCGGCCACGCCACTTCCCTCCGCGAAGTGATCGGCGAGGAGCATCGTCCGGAGCTGGATATTATCGTGCGCAACGCGCTGAGCTTGAAAGAGATCATTGACAGCATTGCCAATATGGATAATGTCCGGCGCGGCATCGCCACCATCCGGCGTCGCCCGTTCTCCGTGCGACGCCTCGCCGAGGAAGCCATAGATTCTTTCCATGAAGAAGCATTACAAAAAGGCATTTCTATGCGGGTGGACATCAGCAACGACGACCCTTCGGCAGCCCTTCGACAACCCTTCGACAAGCTCAGGGTGACAGCTCAGGGTAGCAGCTCAGGGCAGAACCTGATGGTGGAATGTGACGCCTCCAAGATTGCCATTGTGTTGAACAACCTGGTCAAGAACGCAATCGCCTTCACTGACTCGGGGGGGCATATTCTGATCTTCGTTGAGCAGATTCCAGGCTATGTCAAGATTTCGGTTATTGACGACGGAATTGGCATCTCAGCCAAAGACCTGCCACACATCTTCGAACGCTTCTATCAGGTTGAATCGCACCTGACGCGCAAGCACGGTGGGCTGGGCTTGGGTCTTTCGGTCGCCAGGCTGATGGTCGAGTTGCACGGCGGACGCATCTGGGCAGAGAGTGTGGAAGGCAAGGGCAGCAATTTCAGTTTCATCCTTCCACATACTGCGGATCAGGCTCAGGCCGCTAACAAGGTCTTCATCACCTGACCGTTGTTGCCCATGTACCCAACTTTCGTTATCGCTGGTCGTCTGCGGCGCGATTATCTACTGCCTCCTGTGGGACATCCCCTGATTGATGTCCCCGGAGGCGATTTGTTGTATGCTGCTGCAGGATTGGCTGCCTGGGAGGGGAGTATCGGGCTGCTGGCGCGCGTCGGCGAGGACTATCCCCACGAGTGGTTGCGTTCATTCGAGCAACGCGGCCTGGATACGCGCGGCATTCGCATCCTGCCGGAACACCTGGATTTGCGCTTCTTTCAGGCTTACCTCGACCCTCTTACGCCCCAGCGCAATAACCCGGTCGCCCATTTCGGCCGCCTGGGTTTGACTTATCCGAAAGCACTGCTGGGCTACCAGCCGCCATCTGAAGTTCAGGATAACCGCAAGATGGCCGAACCTGCCTCGCCGCGCCCGGCCGACATTCCTGAGGATTATCTGAACGCCAGCGCCGTGCATCTCTGCCCGCTGGATTATTTGACCCATAACCGCCTGATCTCGGCCTTTCGGCAGGGACGCACCAGCATGCTGACCCTCGACCCGTCTGCGGCCTATATGACCCCGGCGACCTGGCTCGACGTCTGCCGCTTGCTTCACGGGTTGACGGCTTTTCTGCCCTCCGAGGAAGAATTGCGCGCTTTATTCTGGGGAGATAGCAATGATCTCTGGGAGATGGCCGAAGAACTGGCCGCGCAGGGTTGCGAATTGATTGTCATCAAACGCGGCGGGCATGGCCAGATGCTCTACGATGCCCCATCGCGTAAACGCTGGGAGATCCCGGCCTATCCGGCCCACCTGGCTGACCCGAGCGGGGCCGGCGATTCGTTCTGCGGAGGCTTCCTGGCCGGTTACCGGCAGACGTACGACCCCTTGCGCGCGGTTCTTTACGGCAATGTTTCGGCCTCCCTGACCATCGAAGGCAGCGGCGCATTCCACGCCCTGGATGCTCTCCCGGGCCTGGCGCAGGCGCGGCTGGATTCGCTGGCCGAGATCGTGCGGCAAGTGTGAGCGATTCACCGCGAAGGCGCGAAGACCGCGAAGACTCTTCGCGGACACGAAGAAAACCTTCGCGTCTTCGCTTCTTCGCGGTAAATGAAGGCCATGTCTAATTTCACCTCGCGCCTCCTCGACCTGGCAATCGCCATTCAACAAATCCCCGCGCCGACCTTTCACGAGCGGCAGCGTGCAGAATTCGTCCACAGACAGTTTTTGAAAGAGGAATTATCGGATGTCGAGATGGATGCGACCGGGAACGTGTACGCGCGCCTGCCTGGCGCTTCGACTTCGCTCTCCGGCCTGGCCGCCAGGGCAGGCAGGGCCGCGCCCTTCGGCGCCGCTCCCTGGCCTGGCCGCCAGCCTGTCCTCCCGCAAGGACATCGGGACGATGTGGCCGACGGGCCAGGGGGCAGGCAGGGCAATCCGCTGATCGTCAGCGCGCACCTGGATACAGTCTTTCCAGAGAACACCGAGCTGCGCGTCTTTCGCGAGGAGGGACGCATCTCAGGGCCGGGCATCGGAGACAATGCCATTGGCGTGGCCGGCTTGCTTGGACTGGTCTGGGCGTTGCGTGAGCGGGGCGTCCCTTTAGCGGGTGATCTCTGGCTGGTCGCGGATGTGTGTGAAGAGGGATTGGGCGACCTGCGCGGGATGCAGGCAGTCGTGGATCGTTTTAGGGATGGAGCGCGGGCCTACCTTGTCCTGGAGGGCATGGCGTTGGGGCTGGTCTATCACCGCGCTCTGGGGGCACGCCGTTACCGGATCAGCATAAAGACGACTGGGGGGCATTCCTGGGCGGATTACGGCCAGCCTTCGGCTATCCATGAGCTGACAAGCCTGGCGGCGCAAATCACTTCGCTCAATCTGCCTGCCGAACCGCGTACTACGCTGAACGTTGGGAAAATCAACGGAGGCACATCTGTGAACACCATTGCAGCCGGAGCCACGCTCGAGCTGGATCTGCGCTCGGAAAGCCCGCAGATCCTCCTGGGTGTCGCGCGGCAGGTCGAAGCTCTGACACGCGGCATGGAACGGGCAGGGGTGGCAGTCGGCGTCGAAATCATCGGCCAGCGCCTGGCGGGAGAGATCCCGGCCGGCCATCCTTTGGTTCAGGCAGCGCAGGAATGTTTGCGGAAGCAGGGCGTCCAGCCTAACCTGACCATCGGCTCGACAGACGCCAATATACCTCTCAGTCGCGGCTACCCGGCTATCGCCATTGGGCTGACGACCGGGTCGGGCGCGCATACGCTGCATGAGTATATCAATGTGGAACCGCTGAAAAAGGGGATGGAGCAGTTGGTAAAGCTAGTGAGCAGTGTTCAGTAATCAGTTTTCAGTGAGCAGGAGGCAGCCAGGAAATCCTGCCAGATTTCGGCAAGCAGAGCCTCGGGAGCATTGTTCAGGCGAACAGCCTTTTGAAGAGCCGCCGCCATCTTGACCTGGGTGATGATCACACTTCCCAGGATGGCGCTTTCATCTTTCCCACAAGGCATTGACTTCACGCGAGCCTGCTTCCTCGATGTATCTTTTGACCAGCGCGCTGGTATCGAAATATACGATCATCGCCGGTCCTCGATCACAATATCTGAGATCAAGCGGCCGCTGCGATTGATGATTTTTGGCCGGTAAGGTTTTTGTTTTTTGTTTCCATTCCACACCAGAAAACCGGCGTCTGCCAGCGCCTGCATACGCTGCTCGAGCGTCAGCGGGGCAGGCACGATGTGTCCGATCGCCTTGCCGCGTTCGGTGACCACGATCGTCTGCCCGGCTTTCACGC
>JBDRTP010000059.1:0-5392 GCA_043823965.1 Chloroflexota bacterium | reverse complement strand
TGCCCTTCTGGGAGCACTTCTACCCGCGCTTGCGGGAGACCTTCCCATCTCAGTTGAGCAACGTTCCGCTGGAAAAATTCTATAAGGGCATCAACAAGGTCCAGCCGTCGCTCATCCGCGTGGAAGCTGACGAGGCCACCTACAACCTGCACATCATGCTCCGGCTGGAGATCGAAATCGCCCTGATGGAGGGCAAGCTGGCTATCAAGGACCTGCCTGAAGTCTGGAACACCAAGATGCAGGAATACCTGGGCGTCACCCCGCCAAACGATGCCAGGGGTGTGCTTCAGGATATTCACTGGTCGGGCGGCATGATCGGCTACTTCTCCACCTATGCGTCAGGCAACTTGATCTCGGCCCAACTGTGGGAGAAGATCAACCAGGATATCCCCAATCTCTCCGAGCAAATCCGTGAGGGCAAGTTCGAGACCCTGCTCGGCTGGCTGCGCGAAAAGATCCACCGGCATGGCCGCAAGTTCGAGCCGCAGGAACTGGTGCAGAAGGTCACCGGTTCCAAGATTGACGCGGCGCCTTACTTGCGCTATCTGAACAAGAAATTCGGTCAAATCTACGCTCTATAATGGTAGCTAATAAGCTACCATAATCAAACAAGTAGAGACGCCCCAGCGGGCGTCTCTACCGTATGGCCTTCGGCATTAATGTGGTATGAAAATCGCCCGACGTCTCACGCCAGTCTATTTGGTACTTGTGATATTGACCGGTTGCAGCCCTCTTTGGGGAAATTCGCTGCCGACCCCCTGGCCGACCGGTTACCTGCCGACAGCAGTTGCCTTGACCATGGCCGCTCTCCCCACTCCAACACAGCCGCTTCTCCCCGCACCCGTGACCACCAGCACAACGACCATTGAACCGAGTGCTGCACTTGAGCCTTCCCCTCAGCCCTCCGCGACAGTATCTCCCGAAGGCCTGACGGCAACACCCTTTCTACTTCCGAGTGTCTTTCCTACCGATACGCCGATCCTGGATTTTACGCCTGAGCCGGCCGCCGCCGCGGCCATCCAAATCCTGACCCCCGGGCCGCTTTCCAAAGTGCGGTCACCCATCAAGCTGCATAGTTACATAGTCCCTGGCTACGAGAACCTGGCCCGGATTGAACTCTACGGCGAAGATGGCCGTTTGCTGGCGCGTCAAATATTACGCGTATACACATCTGGGAAGTGGGCTTATCTATCGGTTGACATCCCCTTCGGGGTGCAAGCCGCCGCGGAAGTGGGACGCTTGCAGATCAGCACACAGGATCAGTTCGGGCGCACCAGCCTGCTGACCTCGGTCCGCCTCTTGTTGCTTTCAGCCGGTTATGAAGAGATCAATCCACCGGGTAATCTGGATGAGCGCTGCTCGCTGGATTCACCTTCGCCGGGCACGCGGGTCTCGAATGGGAAGCTGACCGTGAGCGGCCAGATGCGTCCATTGAACAGCCGGCCTTTGGTCATCGAACTGATAACCGCCACCGGCGCGGTCGTCGGCTCGAAAATGGTTGCCGTCCAACCAGCCCTGGATGACAGTTACCTCCCATTTGCAGCCGACATAACTTACAGCATTCCAGCGGCCACCTGGGTGCGGCTGACGATCCGCCAGTCCGATGAGCGCATCGCGGGGACAATCTACCTTTTCAGCCAGGAAATTTATCTCACCCCCTAGTTCCCGCGCCTGGTTTCTGGATTCTTGAAATTTTACTTGACGGGGGTTGGGGGGAGTGATACAATACCCGTCCGCTCTGAAATACTGCGGAGCAGTGCGAAATACTGCGGAGCAGATAACCGACGCGGGGTAGAGCAGTGGCAGCTCGTCGGGCTCATAACCCGGAGGTCCCAGGTTCGAGTCCTGGCCCCGCTACTTTTCACAAACCATAGTCCTTCAGACTATGGTTTTTTGCTAACCCGACGGACTGCGATTGGCGGAAATCTCAATACAGGAGGTTTTCGCATGGGTGGTGGTCAAGTAACAAGTGATAGGTTGTGACGGATGATAAAAAGTCTTGTGACGATTTCGTGCATCACATCTGTCTTTGAAAAGGACAAGGTTTTGCGGGAGTGGCGATGTATGTGGGTTAAACCTGTAACCAACAGTCGTTCTGAGCCGCAAAGCGGCGAAGAATCTTGGATTTCCTGGCACAATGAAAAGATTCTTCGCTCCCGGATTTTACCCTGAGCCTGTCGAAAGGGTCGCTCACCTGTGCCTGCGGCACTGGCGCAGGCAGAATGACAGACAAGAAGGTTAACCCATCTGATTCGCCACTCCCGTGTCTTGACAAGTGCATACAAATTGTGATAAGATAATTTCATTCAAAGAAACATAATTTCACCAGATAAAACCTGCTTCAAATAATTTATGCCTACCTCTCGTTACAAAATTGAAGCCCTTGCACATGGATTGGAAATCCTGGCTCTTTTCACGACGGAAAAGCCATCCTTGAATCTGACCGAGATCGTAACAGCTACCCAGTTCACCAAAAGCACAGCTTTCCGGATGGTATCTACACTAGAATTGCTAGGATATCTCGAACGCGACCCTGTGACCCGCTACTATCGCCCTGGCTTGAAAGTACTTCAATTGGGTTTCACAGCTTTGAACAGCTTGGAATTGGCTCAAATTGCACAGCCGTATCTGAAATCCTTATCTGACGCAACTGGTGAAACAACGAACATGGCGATCCGCGATGGCGCGGATATCATTTATGTCGCACGTAACATCACCCAGCGGATCCTCAGTGTCAATTTGTATCGAGGCTCTCGTTTGCCGGTTCATTGCACATCCATGGGAAAAGCCCAACTTATTGATCTCTCCCAAAAGGAACTCTTCGATTTATTAGGTGAAGGCCCGTATCAAAAAATGACGCCAAATACCATTACACGTTTAGAAGAACTGATGTCGGAATTGGAAAAGATACGAAAACAAGGATATGCCATTAACGATGAAGAGTTAGCAATCGGGTTACGCTCCGTGGCAGCGCCAATAAGAGGTTCCGGGGGAAAAGTGGTGGCAGCGATCAACGTTTCCGCGCCTGGCTCCCGCATCTCACGACAGGAATTGGAAGAGCGTCTAGCCCCGAAAGTAGTGGATACCGCTGGTCAAATCTCATCTTCATTGGGTGCCCCCCCTCGTCAAATAAAAGAAGGCCAGAATTCGTCAAGCGCTTCATAAATTCTTACAATGGATAGACCATCTCAAGTAAATCAACTGTTCCAGCGGCCTATGCCATCTACGCTCATTAGAGATGGCACGAGGAACTCACGCTGGCGATTATCTATTCCAACATCAGGAGGGCAAATTATCCAGCAACCAATGAAAGGAGGGCGAATGTAAGATTATTCACGTTAATATTCAAATCCCACATAACTACCACATTCAAATAATCAAAAAGCAAAAGGAGAAGAACCATGTTACGCAAGTCACGTTTCGTTTTCCCTATACTGGCCATACTCGTCCTGGTTTTGACAGCGTGCCAGCCTCAAGTTGTGACCAAGACCGTGGAGGTCGAGGTCACGAAGGAAGTGCCAGTCGTCATCACGGCAACGCCTCAGCCGGCTGCGGAAGCAGAAACCATCCGCATCGGTGGTGTCGGGCCGCTTTCCTCTCCGGGCTATGTAATCGGTGGCATTGCCATGCAATACACCATGAACCTGGCGGTGAAGGACATCAACGCGCAGGGTGGCATCTTGGGCAAGCAGGTCGAGTTGATCTTCGCTGACACCGAGGGGCTGCCGGAACGCGGCGCGGCCGTCGTTGAGCGTTTGATCAACAATGAAAAGGTCGTGGCCATCGCCGGCGAGGCCCACAGCGCTGTGGGTCTGGCTGAGCTCGAGGTGGCCCACAAGTATGGCATTCCGATTGTGTTCGCAGAAACCTGGTCGGACAAGATTACCGAGACTGGCTATCCAGAAGTCTTCCGCATTGCCCCTACCTCGACCATGAACAGCCGCGCTTCAGCCGAATGGCTATCTGCGGTGGGCGCCAAAAGCATGGTGCTTATTGCCGAGAACACTGACTATGGCATCGGGCAGGCCGAGTCAGACAAGAAGTTCCATGAAGAACTCGGCATCACTATTCTCGATACGATCTTCGTAGAACCGAACACTACAGACTTTCAACCCATCCTCGCCCGCATCCAGGCCATGGCCCCCGCCCCGGATGTCATTCGCGTGGCCATAACTGGCACGGCCAGTTACAACCTTGAACAGCAGATGGTTGACCTGGGCATCGCGCCTTCGAAAAAGACGATCGGCGCTGCCAGCACGGACGCCATGGCCCCCGAGTTCTGGGAAAGCGTGCCCAATGGGAACTATTACGTGTTCGCATACATCGGTTTACCGCCCAGCCTGTACAACGACATCACCCGGCACGTAGCCGAGGAGTACAGGAAAGCGTTCAACACTGAGCCGGCGAGCGACGCGTTGGAGGCCTACGATTCTGTCTGGATTATAGCCGACGCCATCAAGCGGGCTGGCACGACAGAGTCCAAGGCTGTCATTGCCGCGTTGGAGGAAACCGACATCGTTCTGGCTCAAGGACGTTACTGGTTCAAGTACACCAGCAAGAATCCGCTCCCGGCTGATGGCAGTGTACCCGCCTATATGTGGCACCAGTGGCCCGATCCAGCCATCCTCTTTATGCAGTACTTCGAGCCCAACCAGGCATGGCAAGACGCGGCTGTCATCTGGCCGCCAGCCCACCAGACCCACGGCACATCATATATTCCCTATGGAACAAAGCCGTAGCGTATGATTTGTAAAGTGTGAAACGTGAGGCATGAGGCGAAATGTGCTTCATGCCTCACATTTCATGACCGGATAGACAATCCTCACAAGGACTGTGATATGAATATCCATCCAGTAGTCATTATCTGGCTATTGTCTGCCGGGCCAGCCTGGGCTGCACTTGGTGCCTGGGTTCTGCCTCGCCTCTATCGCCGTAAGGGGTTGGAAGACGCACCGGCCCGGTTTGTAGGCGGTGTGGCGGGTCTCACGCTGGGACCCCTGTTGCTCGTTCCGCTGTGGTGCTTCACTCCCAATCTGCGGCATTGGTATTGGAGCGGTGGCACAGGTGTGCTGGCGGCAATCGAATTGTATGGCCTGTTCGCCTTCCTGAATCCCGATAATCTATGCGTCACGAATATCGGTTACGTGTCTAACCAGATAGCCAACGGACTGACCATCGGCTTCATCTACGCCCTGATTGCCATCGGCCTGACGCTTATCTATTCAGTACAGGGCGTTGTCTCTTTTGCCCATGGCCAGTTCTACATGTTGGGGGGGTATGTTTCTTATTACTTCCTGCAATTGTTCATCCCTGTCAATTCCATTGTAGGCATACCGGTAGCCGGACTGGCAACCATGCTAATCGGATTCGCCTTCGAGCGCCTGTTCCTGCG
>JBDRTP010000058.1:0-5327 GCA_043823965.1 Chloroflexota bacterium | reverse complement strand
CGCGCCATTGGCGTGATTTCTTCCATCATCGGTACTTTCACCGTCCCGATGTGGGTGAAATTCCCGATCAAGTTCTTGCGCGCCCACGATGCTGAAGAAGCCATGTTCCGTTCTTACGAAGTTTCCAGCATCAACACCGTCCTGTGGTCCTTCCTGCTGGCTATTATCTACGCCCAAGACTGGCGGCTGGCGATGTTGACTGCGATCGGCGTTGGCTTGGCGGTGGCGTTCAACCCGCTGACCTCCTATTTTACTTCCACGAAAAAAGCGCCAGTCAAGGAAATTGTGGAGGCGACCAAAACCGGTCCGGCGACGACGATCCTTTCGGGTCTTTCCGTCGGCATGGAGTCGAGTGTGTGGGCCTTGGTGGTGATCGTTATCAGCTTCATCGCTGCCTTGCTGCTGTATGGCGGTGAGACCCATTCGACTTACGTATTGTACGCCGTCGCCATGATCGGCATCGGCATGTTGAGCCACACCGGCAACAATGTAGCCATGGACTCCTTCGGGCCGATATCGGACAATGCCAACGGCATCGGCGAGATGGCCTGGCAGGGTATGAAGGACGAAGAGACAATGAAGGCGCGCCAGATCATGGCTGATCTGGATGCAGTGGGCAACACCACGAAGGCCATCACCAAAGGCATCGCGATTGCCTCGGCAGTCATTGCCGCGGTCAGCCTTTTCGCCTCCTATATTACCGATATCGGCATTGTCCAACAGCAATTGATTGATGCGGGACAACAAGGTGTCCAGTTGATGAAGGATATTCGCATTTCTGACACCCGGGTTTTCGTCGGCTTCTTGCTGGGTGGGGCATTGCCCTGGCTGTTCAGTTCGCTGGCAATCCGCGCCGTAAGCCGTGCGGCCAGCCAGATTGTGGAAGAAGTGCGCCGCCAGTTCAAGATCCCTGGCTTGATGGAAGGTAAAGTTCAACCCGATTACGCGCGCGTAGTTGACATCTCCACCGCCTCGGCGCAAAAGGAATTGATCCCCCTGGCAACCATCTCGGTGCTAATGCCGATCGCGGTTGGGTTGATCCTGCAGGTCGAAGCCCTGGGCGGCTTCCTGGCGGGTGTCATTCTCAGCGGCCAAATGCTGGCGGTCTTCATGTCAAATGCAGGCGGTGCGTGGGATAACGCCAAGAAATCCATCGAGGACGAGCCGCGCGACCTGGAAAAGAATACCGGCAAGGGTTCCGAAAGGCATAAGGCGGGCGTGGTTGGCGATACAGTTGGTGATCCCCTGAAGGATACCGCAGGGCCAGCTTTGAATCCGATGATCAAGGTTGTCAACATGGTGAGCCTGCTGGCTGCCCCGGTCATTGTCAAGTACAGCGCGACCAGCGGAGGCGTCAGTGTTGGGGCCTTCATTATCGCGATCATCTTGCTGGTCGGTGTCACCTGGGCGATCCGGCGTTCAAAGGCGCCTGTGCCAGCGATCAGGTAATCAGTAATCAGTGATCAGTAATCAGTGACCAGTGACCAGTGACCAGTGACCAGTAACCAGTTAGTAGTAGTCAGTGAAAGTGAGGCCTCCCGCCGAGTAGGTGCTGCGCATCAGAAATGGCGGGAGGCTTATTTACATCCGAACCACTTCATGAACTTGCACAGTTTCGGTGCGCCCGCGAATTTCCACCGGGCCGAGACTATGCAGGTCGAAGCGCTCCTTTACAGCCTCGCAGGTCTGGGGGCCGATGAGCAGACGGTTGGGCCGCGCCAGCCCCTCCAGCCGTGAGGCCACGTTAACTGTGTCTCCCAGTATAGAAAGCTCGACGCGCTCATGAGTGACCACGTAGCCTGCCATCACCGGGCCGGTATTTACGCCTACGCCGATGGTGATGGGGTTGCCTTCGCCGTGAAAGTCCTTTTCCAGTTTCCCAAGCATTTGAAGACCCGCCTCTACGGCGCGAATCTCGACGTTGGTTTGATCGCTTGACATACCAAAGACGGCCATGATCCCGTCGCCCAGATACTTGTCAATCAAACCGCCATGCTCAAAGACAATATTGGTCATATCCTGGTAATAGCGCCTCAAGATGTCTCCGAACCGCTGAGGACCTAACTTCTCCGCCAGGTGCGTGGAATCGGCAATGTCGGCGAAAAGGACAGTGGCCGTCTGCTCGCTAAGCTCGGGCAGTCTGCCGGTCTTGAGGTAGCCATCCAACATCGCAGTGGCATCCGTGGGCGGCAGGAGGCGTTTGAGCAGTTGGTGAACTTTCTCATGATCCTTGAGCTTTTCAGCCAGGAACACCCTTTCCATGGTGAGAGCGGCCAGGTGCGCCACAGCCACTGCCACGTGCAAGTCACTCTTATCCAACAGCCGGCCCTTGGAAGAAGTGTTGTAAAGGTAGATGAGGGCGATGACCTGCTCATTCAAGGTCGCAGGCACGCACAGCAGCGAGCGGATCTTCAGCCGGCCGGCGCTTTCGCTGATATCCTGGGTTATACTCAGGGTCAATTTTGGGATGAAGACCGCCTCGCGCTGGTGGATGGCACGTTCGGCATAAGTGGTTGGGAAACCGCGATCGGTAAGCTCTTTAAACTGATGCGGAAGAAAGATCTCGCACTTTTCAACACCCAGTGAACGCTGCATAAGCAGTGCAATCTCCTTCAGCGCGCCTTCGACGTCGAAGACCTTGTTGAGTCGGTTGATGATCTCGTAGAGCAGGACGGCGTGCCGGTCGAGCGACTCCAGAACCATGGCCTGAGAAACGGCATGGCTTCCCGTGATCGGGCTGACCTGGGTCTCATCCGACCGCTGGGAAACGCGCAGCTCATTGCCGCCGATGCGGATGGCGTCGTCTGGCCTCAGCATGTGCGGCTTGGAGGGGGCCAGACGCTGATGGTTGACGTAGGTGCCGTTGGTGCTGCCCAGGTCGGTGAGGGTGACGTGGCGGCCAGCGGCGTCCATCTGGATTTCCGCGTGGGCGCGCGAGACCAGGTTATCGCTCACGACGACATCGCTATTCTCGTCGCGGCCAATGCGCAGCACGCCCGGCTTGAGGGTGTATTCACGCGGTTCAGAAACGGGGGAACGGATAGTGAGGGTCCACATCATGAGAACTCTGCCGAACGGGTCGTACGTTGATTATAAATCCTTTCTTGCATGGGGCTCGGTATCTTCCTGTGGGGGATCGTTTCCTGCGCGAGTCGGGGGAGGTTGTCCGCACTAATGGCAAGGGTTAGGGGCATGGGGCTGGCGTGGTGTCCGCCTCTTGACCAGAACCCTCTTCAAGCGTGGATTCGCTCGGTAAAGCGGGAGACTCCCCCATGTCCCCTGCCCCCAATGTTGGGCGGCTTTCTGGATCAACAAATTTCACTTCACCGTCAACAAGAATATCTTTATCTATGCAATTAAGAACCCATTGAGCGTATTGTTTCAGGGCCTCAATGGATTCGCCTGAAATGTCAACAGGTTCTTCTGTGTACGCGTATATACTTCCGTCGTCGTTATAAAAAACTTCTCGGACACTGTACCAATCTTCGCCATTCAATATTTGCTTGACTACTCTATGATTCCAGTGTGACATTTTACCTTTACCCTGGACGGGGGATAGCCGCCCAACGGATGGGCTCACCTGCCGAGCGGTGCGGGCAAGACTCCCTCGACAACCAAAACCATCGCTGGCAAATCGCGCCGCGTACCCTCCGAGCGAAGCGAGGTCAGGTGGAGCCGTTGTTGGGCGGGCTTTTCAGGAAGAGGCACGTTGCCTTTCTATCTCACCAACAATCTCTGCCAATGTCTTTTTCCCAAACAGAGCATCACGTTCTTTGGTATAGTCACCAAAACCCGCCGTGAACTGTTTGAGGAAACGGACAGCATTCACGACACCCAATTCCTGATACAGCAGGCGAAGGGCTTGCTGATTGATTTCCACCAACGGTTTGACTTCGGTAATCATTTCTCAATCTCCTGTATCAACTCAAGCGGGGAGACCACTTTTACTTGCAAACCTGCCACATGTTGCGCTTTTCGCAGTAATCGGTCGTCACACGTGCAAAAATAATCTGCTTTACCTGCTTCCGCCAATGCCAGATGTAACGCATCGAGTGGCTTGAACCCAGGCTCCACCAGTTGTGCAGCTCTTGACTTTACTTCGTCGGAAAACCTGACAGCTCCTTTTGCTTTCCCCAAAATAGCCCTGGCATGTTCTTGACGGACAGGCAAAGGGTTCTGGTCTATTTCGTAGATCAGCGCATCCGACGAGACGAGCTCTAATCGTCCTGCGTCACACAGCGCAATAATACCCAGAACGGCTTCGGCTTCCAGAACAATCCGAATTTGATCGGGGGTATCCAGAGGTCTTTGAATGGCGCAAACGTCAAGGTAGATTTTCACACTAATATTTTAGCACCCTTTTTGTGGATTACGTCACGCCCGCCCAACGGAAGGGCTCAGCGGCCAGCGGCGTCCATCTGGATTTCGGCGTGGGCGCGCGAGACCAGGTTGTCGCTCACGACGATATTGCTATTCTCGTCGCGGCCAATGCGCAGCACGCCCGGCTTGAGGGTGTATTCACGCGGTTCAGAAACGGGGGAACGGACGGTGAGGGTCCACATCATGAGAACTCTGCCGAACGGGTTGTACGTTGATTATAAATCCTTTCTTGCATGGGGCTCGGTATATTCCTGTGGGGGATCGTTTCCTGCGCGAGTCGGGGGAGGTTGTCCGCACTAACGGTTTGTGTTATTAGAATGTACTTGAATGGGACGCGGCAAATGCGTATCATTAAGGCGATTCGTCGCCGGGGACGCATTTGGGGCAGGAGCGTCTGGGTTGTCCGACCGCCGCTATGGGACATTTTGAGCCCGCTGCGTTACCCTTCGACAGGCTCAGGGCAGGTTTGGCTGCCCGGCGGAAACTAATCTGGGATGGCGAAAAACGCCCAAGCCCGAATCGGTAGCTGCAACTCTAACCCAAAAATCCACGTCCCATTCGTTTTTCTAACAAGGAGTGTAGCATGAATCTGCAAAAAAATACAAGAGAGATTCAACGATACATCGCGCTCGATATCCACAAAGAATATGTGCTGGCAGGGGGGATGAACGCCGGGCAGGAATGGACCCTCCAGCCGCGCAAGATCGAGATGGGAAAATTTCGCGAGTGGTCAGCCGCGAACCTGCGCGCGGGGGACGCGGTTGTGATCGAGACCACCACGAACGTGTGGGACATCTACGACATCGTCGCGCCGCTGGTGACGCGCGCGGTGGTGGCGCATGCCGGAGCGGTGCGCCAGATCGCCGAAGCGCGCGTGAAGACGGATAAGGAGGATGTCAAACGGCTGATCCGGCTGCTGATCGCAGACATCGTCCCGGAAGTGTGGG
>JBDRTP010000057.1:0-7744 GCA_043823965.1 Chloroflexota bacterium | reverse complement strand
GGAATTGATCGCCCGCCTGGCCGAGGCGATCGCCAAACGTTTGTAGGACTTGCCCCCAATACCGGGCGACCGTGGAGGTCGCCCCTGCAGTCTATGGACTTCCTCCTCGATCAAATCCGTTCTCTCCCTGCCTATCAGTCTCTGCTGGCTGCCCTGAAAACCGGCCTGACCCTGCCCGGCCTGGCGCTGCCGCGTGCCGCGCGCCTGCCGCTGCTGGCAGCCCTGCACGCGGACCTGGGCCAGCCGCTCGTCCTGGTTACTGACCGCGCCGACCATGCTCTCGCATTGCACGACGAACTGGCTTTCTGGTTGCCAGACGCCTCGCGTTACATCTTCTCAGAACCCAATCCGCTTTTTTACGAAGATGCCGCCTGGGGCAACGCCACCCGCCGCGAAAGATTGCAGACATTGACTGCGCTGGCTGTCTATCACCTGCCGTTCGCCGACCGAGCAGGTGCTGCGCACAGCACCTGCTCGGCGCAGAAACCGGCCGCGCCGCCGGTGATTATAGCCTCAGCGCGTGCCCTGATGACGCGCAGCCTGCCGCGGCGTGACTTCCTCAAGGCCAGCAAACTGCTCAAGGCCGGGCAAAGCCTCCCGCCGGGTACATTGCTGGAAACCTGGGTCAACATCGGCTACCAGCCAGCGGATACCGTCCTTGAGCCGGGACAGTTCTCGCACCGCGGCGGCATCTTCGACATCTGGCCACCGGCCGAACCGCATCCCGTCCGCCTGGATTTCTTCGGCGACGAGATCGAGTCCATACGCCGCTTCGACCCGGCCACCCAGCGCACGATCGAAAAACCCGGCTCGGTTTTGGTAACACCCGCTCGCGAATTTCTCCTGCCAACCAATTTCCAATTTACCAATCCCCAATTTACCGAGTTCCATATTCCCATCCTGCATCCCTTCCCATCCAGCCTGTTGGATTACCTCCTGCCAAAAGCATTGGTTCTTGTGGATGACCTGAGCCTCCTTGAAAGCACGGTCTCCGAAATTGAAGAACAGGCCGTCAAACTGCGCGCCGAATCCATCGCCGAAGGCACACTGGCCGAGGATTTCCCTGTCCCGTATCTTTCCTGGTCGGAACTATCGGATAACCTGCAAAACCGCCTGTGTCTGGAACTCGGTCATTCGACTGCCGAAGGCCTAACGGCAGAAGAGTCCCCCTCTCCCATCGGGAGAGGGGCCAGGGGTGAGGGCGAATCCCTCACCGCCCAGTTTGGGCACATCGAGCGTTTTGGCGGGCGGTTGAAACCGTTTATTGAGTATCTTGACAAGATTGTAGCCGGTGATAATTTTGTCGTTATCATTTCCCGCCAATCCGCCCGCCTCGAGGGACTCTGGGGAGAACAGGGATTAGGGATTAGGGATCAGGCATCAGGCAATCCTCAATTTATCGAAGCATCGCTCTCCGAAGGCTGGGCGCTCACCGTTCCTCAATCTACTAATCTATTAACTACTAATCTACTAACTACTAATCTACTAACTACTAATCTACTAATCTACCTCTTTACCGACTCCGAGATCTTCGGCTGGGAACGCCCGCAACCGCGCCAGCGGCCGAGACCAGGGGCGGAAACTCCCGAAGCCGCCTACGCCGACCTGCATCCCGGCAACTGGGTCGTCCACGTGGACTACGGCGTCGGGCGCTTTACCGGTCTCGTCCAGCGCACGCTCGAAGGGCGGGCGCGCGAGTTCCTGTGCGTCGAGTACAAGAATGGCGACCAGGTCTACGTCCCCATTCACCAGGCCGACCGGCTGACGCGCTACATCGGCCCGGATGGTTCCCCTCCATCGCCTGGTCATCTGGGTACCCAGGAGTGGCCAGAGACCAAGCGCAAGGTGCGCGAAGCGGTGCAGGAAGTGGCGCAGGAACTGCTCGATTTGTACGCCAGGAGACAGATCGCGCAAGGATTCGCCTTCTCCACTGATACTGCCTGGCAGGGTGAGTTGGAATCGTCATTTCCATACGTCGAGACCGAAGACCAGGTCAAGGCGCTGGCCGAGATCAAGCGCAACATGGAAACGCCCCGTCCGATGGACCGCCTGCTGTGTGGCGACGTGGGTTACGGCAAGACCGAGGTGGCGCTGCGGGCGGCGTTCAAAGCCGTGATGGACGGGCGGCAGGCGGCGGTGCTCGTCCCGACCACTGTCCTGGCCCAGCAGCACTACGACACTTTCCGCCAGCGGCTCTTGGCCTTCCCGGTGACGGTCGAAATGCTCTCCCGCTTCCGCACGCCGCGCGAGCAAAGCCAGATTCTATACGGCCTGGCGCAGGGCGCGGTGGACATCGTCATCGGCACGCACCGGCTCATCTCTGCCGATGTGCAGTTCAAAGACCTCGGCCTGGTCATCATTGACGAGGAGCAGCGCTTCGGCGTGACGCACAAGGAGCGCCTGAAGAAACTGCGCACCGAAGTGGACGTGCTGACCCTGACCGCCACGCCCATCCCGCGCACGCTCTACATGGCGCTGACCGGCGTGCGCGACATTTCCAACCTGAACACACCGCCTGAGGAACGCCTGCCCATCATCACCCACGTCGGGCCGTACTCGCCGAAACTCGTCCGCCAGGCCAGCCTGCGCGAACTGGAACGCGGCGGGCAGGTCTTCTTCGTCCACAACCGGGTGCAGACGATTGACGCCATGCGCATGCACCTGGAGAAACTGGTCCCCGAGGCGCGCATCGCCATCGCTCACGGTCAAATGCCGGAGAACGAACTGGCCAGCGTGATGCGCCGGTTCACCGCCGGAGACGTGGACATCCTGCTCTCGACTTCCATCATTGAATCCGGCCTGGATATTCCCAACGCCAACACGCTCATCGTTGACCGCGGCGACGCTTTTGGCATGGCGCAGCTCTACCAATTACGCGGGCGCGTCGGGCGCGGCGCGGTGCGCGCTTATGCCTACTTCTTCCGGCACAACAAACTGCGTCCCACGCCCGAAGGCCAGGAGCGGCTGGAAGTCATCGCTGAGAACACGCAGTTGGGTGCGGGTTATTCGATAGCCATGCGCGATTTGGAAATGCGCGGGGCAGGGGAACTGCTGGGGACGCGCCAATCGGGACACATCGCCGCGGTGGGGTTTCACCTTTACACACGCTTGCTTGCGGCGGCGGTTCGGAGTCAACGCGTTGCACGTTTGCAGGTTGACACGTTGGCAGGTTCAGATTCACAAACATTTCAACGTGATAACGTGCCAACGTTTGACATGCACCTGAGCAGTCCGATAAACGTGGACCTGCCTCTGGCCACTGGCATCCCCTCTGATTACGTCCCTGACCAGAATTTGCGTTTGCGCTTGTACCGCCGCCTGGCTGACTTGAGTGACGAAGCCGCGTTAGAAGCGCTTGCCGCTGAATTCGCCGACCGCTTCGGCCGGCTGCCGGAGATGGCGACCAACCTGTTTTACCAGATGCGAATCAAGATGCGCGCCGAGAGGGCCGGACTGGTCTCGGTCAGCATGGAGAGCGGACAGATCCTCCTGCGCTACCCGGCTCCGCCGGAGGGCGTGGAGGCGAAAAGATTGCCGGATTTGAGTCCTGGCATTAGAGGGGGGAAAAATGCCTATTGGTGCATGTTTGGAAAAGAGGAGAATTGGAAAGACAGACTTCTCGAAATCCTTGGCGGTTTGTCGAAAAAGTGAGGCATGATATGTTAAATAGGCTATTAGATTTTCTAGACGAAAAACACCACACACCCCATCACGGCGATTCCCAAAGACCCAAAAACACTATCATCATCATTCGCGCAAGATAAAGGAGAATAATCTATGTCCACCGAACTGTTTCAAAAAATGGCCCAGAGCATAATTGATGGCGACGCAGATGTTTCTGTCGGACTGGCCAGGCAAGCCATCCAGGCCGGCATTGACCCGCTGGAGGCGATCAGCAAAGGCTTCGTGGTGGGCGTCAACACGGTCGGCGCTGCGTTCAGTCGTGGCGAGGCCTTCCTGCCCGAACTGGTCATGGCCGGCGAGGCGATGAAAGCCGCCGTGTCCACCCTTGAGCCTGAGATGCAGCGGCGCGGCACCCAACGCACCATGCTTGGCAAGGTTGTCTTGGCGACCGTGGAAGGCGACATCCACGAAATCGGCAAGTCGCTGGTCGGGACGATGCTTTCGGCCTCCGGTTTCCAGGTCTACGACATGGGCGTGGACGTTCCGACTGCCAGGATCATCGAGAAGGCGAAAGAGGTCGGCGCGGATATTGTCGGCTTGAGCGCCCTGTTGACGACCACCATGGTCAAGCAGAAGGAAGTGATTGACGAACTGGATAAGCTGGGACTGCGTGCGAAGCACCTACCCGGCAAGAATATCAAAGTGATGGTGGGCGGAGCGCCCGTGACGCGTGACTGGGTGCAAAAAATCGAAGCCGACGGCTACTCCGAGGACGCCATCGGCGCGGTCGGCGTCGCCAAGCAACTGGTGGGTGCGACGTAGAGCGAATCAGCGAATCAGCGAGTCAGCGAATCGGCGCTGAATCGCTGACTCGCTGAATCAATTAGCAGAGGCCCCCATGACAAAGACCATCAAATCCATCACCAACCCCAAATTGCGACTGGAAGTACTCACCCCGCAGGAAGTACGCAAAATCCATGACGCCAGCCTGCACATCCTCGAAAACGTCGGCGTGCGCTTTCCATCTAAACGGGCGCTGGAAATATGGGCAGCGCACGGGGCGTTGGTTGACGATGAGAAAATGATCGTCAAAGCCAAGCCAGCCCTGATCGAAGAAGCGCTCAAGAAAGCGCCGCCGGTTTACCCGTTGGCGGCGCGCGACCCTTCCCAGGATTTGCCGCTGGACGGCAATCACGTCTATGTTGGCACGGATGGCTGCGGTGTGGAAGTAATTGACATCCATACCGGCCAGCGGCGCACATCTTGCTTGCAGGACGTTATTGACATCGCCCGCATCGCCGACGCGACCGAGGAGATCGGCTTCCACTGGGTGCCGGTCTCGGCCCAGGATATGCCCTCGGAAACGCGCGGCCTGCACGAGGTCAGGGTCATCTGGGAGAATTCCACCAAGCACGTCCAAACCGAGAGCATCTACAACGAACGCGAGGCGCGCGCCGCCATCGAAATGGCTGCCGCCATCGCGGGCGGAGGCGAAGCCCTGCGCAAGCGCCCGCTCCTTTCGCTGATGCAGTGCACCGCCCCGCCGCTCGGACAGGACGGCGGCTCGCTGGATGCGGCCATGCTGGCCGCCGAGGCGGGCATCCCGACCGGCTTCATGACCATGGCCGCCTGCCTGACCACCGGTCCCGCCACGCTGGCCGGGAACCTGGCGGTGGGCAATGCCGAGGTCATCGCCGCGACCGCGCTCCTGCAGTTGGCCTATCCCGGCGCGCCGGTCTTCTACGCCGCCGCGCAGACCGCCTCCGACTTGCGGACGGGGGCTTACACCGGCGGCGGCCCGGAGGATTTCCTCTTCGGTGCGGCGCAGAACGCCCTGGCGGACTTTTACAACATCCCGCTCTCGATAGGTTCGTTTGCCACCGGCGCGAAAGAACCGAACTGGCAGGCGGGCATCGAGAACAGCCTCTCCACCTTCATGGCCTGCGTCGCCATGTCCGACATGCTGCTGGGGGTGGGACTGCTGCACGGCAGCCGCATCTGGTCTTACGCGCAGATGATGATGGACTGCGAAATCTTCTCCATCATCCACAAGACCATGCAGGGCATCCTCGTGGACGACGAGACGCTGGCGCTCGACACCATCGCGGCGGTCGGCCCGGGCGGGAATTTCCTCTCGCAGAAACATACCCTCAAGCACATGCGCGACATATTCCTGCCGCAGTTCATGGACCGCCGTCCGTACAATGAGTGGGAAGCAAAGAAGGATGATGCCCGCGATTGGGCGCTGGACAAAGCCCGCCAGATCCTGGCCGCGCACCAGCCGGAGCCATTAGATCCGAAGTTGAGCGCGGAAATGGCAAAAATCATCGCTGCGAATGAGAAGTAACCTACTGCCTTGAGCGGAGCTACCGCCAAACTATCCAACTGCTCAACTATCAAACTAACAAAATGCAACCCAAACTCGAACTCCTCACCCCCGATTTGATCTCCCGCATCCTCGACGAAGCCTTCCAGTTGATGATGAAGCCCGGCATCAAGGTCCAGGACGCCGCGGCGCGGGATTTGCTCGCCTCCGCCGGTTCTACTTTGGACGGGGACATCGTCCGCATCCCGGAGAAGGTTGTCCGCAAGGCGCTCGAAAGCGTCCCCTCGACCTTCTACCTGTACGACCGCGCCGGGAACCGCGCCGTCACCTATGGCGGGGACGCGGTCCACTTTGACCCTGGTTCATCCGGCGTGCACGTCCTCGACCCCGAGACGCTGGAACACAAGCCGTCATACACGCCCGATTTGGTGCGTCTCGTCAAAGTGGTTGAAATGCTGCCGCAATACGATGCCCAGTCTACGGCTATCGTCTGTAACGAGGTCCCCAAGGCTATCGGCGACTTGTACCGGCTGTATATCGTCCTGCTGTACTCGGCCAAGCCGATCGTCACCGGCTCGTTCTCGATCAAAACGCTGCAAGCCATGTTCGACATGCTGGCGATCTTTGCTGGCGGTCGCAGGGAATTGGCCGAAAAACCCCAGGCCGTTTTCGACGTATGTCCCTCGCCGCCGCTGATCTGGAGCGATTTTGGCGCGCAGAACCTGATCGAACTGGCGCGGGCTGGCATCCCGGCGGAAATGGTCTCCATGCCCCTGGCCGGCGCGGCCGCGCCGGTGACGTTGCTCGGTTCGGTCGTGCAGCATGCCGCCGAATGCTTGAGCGGGATCGCCATCCATCAACTGGCGAGAGCCGGCGCGCCCATCGTCTGGGGGGGCGCGCCGGCCATCTTCGACATGCGGCGGGGGACGACCCCGATGGGCGCCATCGAGACGGCCATGATTGATGCCGCTTACGCGCAGGTCGGCAAATCGCTGGGACTGCCCACCCACACCTATCTCGGCGCGAGTGACGCCAAAATCGTGGACGCCCAGGCCGGAATGGAAAGCGGCATATCCGCCCTCATCGGCGCGCTGGCCGGAATCAACATGATTTCCGGCGCAGGCATGCTCGACTTCCTGGCCTGCCAGAGCGCCGAGAAGTTGGTGGTGGATGCCGAGGCGATTGGCATGGCCAAACGTCTGCTGACTGGGCTCGAGGTCCAGACCGAGACGCTGGCGACGGCGCTCTTCGAGGGGATCAACTTCAAGGCCGATTTCCTTAAGCAGAAGGTCACGCGCGAACTTTTTTCCAAAGAACAATATTTACCCTCAACAGTAATAGATCGCGATTCGATCCGCGGTTGGCGGGCGGCGGGGGGGTTGGATACGTTCGCACGAGCCAAAGCGCGCACCGCGCAATTGTTGAGCGAGTACAGGCGTCCGCAGATGGCAAGTGAGCAGGAAAACGAACTACGATCCTTGGTTGAGCGTTTGTCAAAAGAGGCGGATATGGATCGACTGCGAAGAATATCATTTTCATCCGCGTAGTTTTATTGATTCGTGCGGACCGTATCATAAACTGTCGTCTCGAGTGGAAGGAGGTTGTATAGTGACTGTTTTCAATCTTGTGCTTGCCAATGGCCGAATTCTAAAAGGGTGTGGGAATCCCTGGTTCCGGGGTGACTTAGCCATCCAGACAGGCCGGATTGTTGAAATTGCCCCGCCCGGCACACTCAGAGGCCAGGAAATCATAGACGTGGCTGATCGCTTCGTCTCGCCAGGATTTATTGACATC
>JBDRTP010000056.1:0-4701 GCA_043823965.1 Chloroflexota bacterium | reverse complement strand
TCGAAGCAATCTCCTCGCCAATTCGGGGATTGCTTCGCCAAAGAACGGCTCGCAATGACATGTTATTTTATTTTTGATTCAACAAACCTTTGATTTCGTCCATCAACTCGGCAATCTGCTTCTCTTTGACAAGGATGCTCTCCGCCAGTTCATGCGGCGGGAGGTGTTCCAAATCCTCTTAGCGGTTCGGGTTCTTGACGTCGAGATTGACCGAGAGCAGGTTTCCCTTTTCGTCATATTTCAAAACGTCAGCGGCGCGCACCTTCCACGCGTGTTCGTTGCTTGCCTTGAGCGCAGTCGAAGGGTCGATTCTTTTATCCCACCATTCGATCAGGGGCGCAAACTCCTCGAACTGCATGGGGCGTGTCTTGGTGTAGTTCTTCACGCCCTCGGGGAGAGTATGCTCATAGAACCAGATATCAGTTGTCGGCTGGGTGCGAGCGAAGAAAAGCAAATTGGTCGGGATCGAAGTATACGGCGCGAAGACTCCGTTTGGCAGGCGGACAATCGTATGCAGGTCAAAGTTCCGCAGGAGTTGCTCCTTGATGCGCGCCGAAACGCCGTCGCCGAATAAAAATCCGTTTGGCACCACCACGCCGCAACGCCCGCCGTGTTTGAGCGAGCGCATGACGTACTGCATGAAGAGCAGGGCGGTTTCGCCGACGCGCAGGGATTCGGGGAAGTTCAACTGGATGCCGGCTTCCTCTTCGCCGCCGAAGGGCGGGTTGGTCACGATCACGTCGAAGCGGTCTTTCTCCCCGATCTCGTTGAGCGGGTTCTTCAAAGCGTTATCGCGGCGGATGTTCGGATTCTCGATGCCGTGCAGCAGCAGGTTCATCGTGCCGAGCAAATACGGCAGGGGCTTCTTCTCGACGCCGTACAACGTCTCGCTCTGCAACTTGATCTGGTCTTTGGAATTCTTCGCCAGCGGTTTGAGATATTCATACGCTTCGACTAAAAATCCGCCCGTGCCGCACGCGGGATCGAGAACGGTCTCTCCCAGCCGAGGCTTGGTTCTGTCCACGATGAGTTTTACTACGGGACGCGGGGTATAGAACTCGCCGCTATCGCCCGCCGCGTCGCGCATTTCCTTGAGCATGGATTCGTACAAATGCGCCAGTGTGAAAATCTCGTCCTTCGATTGAAAGTGGATTCCATCCACGAGATTGACTACGTCCCGCAACAAATAGCCCGAGAGCATTCGGTTGTACGTTTCCTTGAAGAGTTCGGCAATTTTGAGTTTTTCATCCGAGCCGCTCAGGTTGCGCAGAGCGGGGAGCAGGTCGTTGTTTACGAAGGAGATGAATTCTGGGCCGGTCTGCCCGCGGTCCGGGTCGGCGGCCCAGTCACGCCAGCGGTAAGGTGGGGGGATGACCGGTTTGAAGGCGCGGTGCGATACGATGGCGTCATCCTCGCGCCGCCGTTCCAAGTCGTCATAGCATTTCAGAAACATCAGCCAGGAAAGTTGCGGCAGGCGGTCGAGGTCGCCGTTCAGGCCGGCGTCCTTGCGCATGATGTCGCGGGAAGATTTGATGAGGGAGGAGAGGGAGACTTTTGTGTTGTGGGGCATGTGAATTCAAGGCGTTGTTTTCTTCTCGATATATTTGACCCCATCCATATCTTTGAAATGCTCATCCTGTGTCCAAAGTGTGGCATCGTAAGCGTGGGCAGTGGCGAGGATGATGCTGTCTGCCATTGGCAATTTATGTTCAAGGGACAGATTCGCTGCTTCAAGGGCAAGTTCGCTTGTTATGTCTATGACCATCCCGCGAAAAAGAACCCCAACGGACTGTAGCGCCGATTCCTGCCCGCGTTGCACAGCCATGCGCTTATAAACTTCGTACAAGCAGATGGTCGGAACAATCAGGCGCTCCAAATCAAGAATAGCGGGCTTGAAGAATGGGGCATTATCCTCGTTCGCAATGTATTCCAACCACCCAGACGAGTCAACAACGTTCATACGCGGTCCTCTTCTTCGCGCTCAACATTTGTGTCAATTCCCGGGAACATGCCTTGCGCTTCTTCTATTGAGGGTACAACCACTACTCGTATCGTTTTATTGAGCGGGATGAACATCAATTTCTGCCCTGGCTTCAGGTGAAATTGCTCGCGAATGTTGCGCGGAATAACGACTTGATATTTTGACGAAATAGTTGTCAAAGTGTCCATTTTTACATCTCCTTATCGAACGATAATCGTAATACGATTATATCACCTCACTCATACAAAAACTTCTGCATTTCATCCACCGCCTGCACCAGGCGCGTCGCGCCGCCGAATAGTTCGTAAATATCGGCGGGCGAACCCACGTCGGCAAACGGTTTAACCTTCAACAAATCAGGCAGGTCATCGAACTGGCTGACGCCGAAATCTGCGTATTTGTCCAGCAGACCGTCCAAAATTTGGCGCGCGGCGGGCGTGAACGTGTTGAAAAAATTGGCTTTCTTCTGGCGCAACTTCTCGGCGCGTTCGCGGCGCGAAACCAGCGGCGCGTGATAAGCCACATGCAGGAGCAGATCCAGCGCGTCGGCCTCCTCGTGGTGGGTCACACTGGCGAGGTGGAGGGGGTCAATGCCGTATTGGCGCAGTTGCTCCAGAATTTCGCGGCGCTGCTCGGTCAGCGGCCAGGCCTGGCGCAGATGGTCGGCGGTGAGATTCAGGCGGCGCACTTTTTCGGTGACGTAGTCCGTAAATTCAACCGTGCGCAGGATGTTGTCGTTCGGGTCGAGTTCGAAGGCCTGTTCCCCGGCGATGTAGACCATAACGTTATCCACGTAATACTTGCGCGGCAGTTCGCCAATTTTTCTCTCCAGACCTGTCAGGTCTTGCTCTGGTTCCAGTGTGCCTGCTTCGCTATCTTGGATTTGAGTCTCGTTGCCTTCACGGTCAATTTCGGTCCTGGTAACACGCACCGGCTCGCCGTCGAACTCCGGGTCATAGAACAGCCGCGTCGCGCCGACGTAGTCAATGATGGTGAACCAGTATTTGTCGTGTTCCTCGGAAACCCGCGTGCCACGCCCGATGATTTGCTTGAAATCCACAATAGAATTGATGGGTTTGAACAAGACGATGTTGCGGCAGGTGGGCGCGTCCATGCCGGTGGTCAACATTTGCGAGGTGGTCAGGATGACGGGCGTCCGGTTTTCGGGATCCTGGAATTTATCCAGATATCCGCGCCCGACCGCGCCTTCGTCTGAAACGACGCGCTCCACGTAATCGCGATGTGTCCTGACGAGGTCAGCGTTCAGGTTGTTCAGCGCAATGCGCATATCGAGGGCGTGTTCCTGGTCCACGCAGAAGACAATGGTCTTGTCAAAGCGATTGGTGCGCTTGAGATATTCGGTGAGATGCCTCGCCACCGTTTCGGTGCGCGGTAGGATGGATAGCACGCGCTCGAAATCCTTCGTGCCATACAGGCCTTCAGGTATTTCGCGGCCAAAGCGGTCGCGCTCGCCCGGTTCGATTTGCAGCCCATCCGCGTCGATGTCGGGAATGACGCGATAGACGCGGTAGGGCGCAAGGAAGCCATCCTCAACGCCCTGTTTCAGGCTGTAAGTGTAGATGGGGTCGCCGAAATATTCGTAGGTGTCTATGTTGTCTGTGCGGCGCGGGGTGGCGGTCATGCCGATCTGTGTGGCTGGCTCGAAATATTCGAGAATCCTGCGCCAGTTGCTTTCATCCCGCGCCGAGCCGCGGTGACACTCGTCCACGATGATCAAATCGAAAAAGTCGCGCGGGTATTGCTCGTACAAGTTTGGCCCTGCGCCGGGGTTGGCCAGCGCTTGATACAGGGCGAAATACACTTCGCGGCTTTTGATGGCGCGGCTTTGGATTTTATGCAGCGCCTGCCCCATCGGCGAGAAGGTACGGTCTTTTGCCTGGTCAATCAGGAAGTTGCGGTCCGACAGGTACAGGATGCGTTTCTTGCGCGCCGCTTTCCACAAACGCCAGACGATTTGGAAGGCAACCAGGGTCTTTCCGGTTCCAGTGGCCATAGTGATCAATATCCGCTTCTGTCCCCTCAACACCGCCGCGACAGCTGCATTGATCGCCGCCCACTGGTAGTAACGCGGTTCCTTTCCGCCCGCCTCCTCGAAGTAATTGGTCAGCGCATCGCAGGCGTCTTTATCATCTTGCAATTTCAATTCACCGCGCCAGCGCGCCCACAGTTCGTCGGGCGAGGGGAAATCTTCCAATCTCTTTTCCCGGCCTGTAATGAAGTCATGTTCGATAATCCCAGTGCCGTTACTGGAGTAAGCAAACTTCACATCGAGCATTTCAGCATATCGAATGGCTTGCTGCAAGCCATCGCCGGGCTTCTTGTAATCCGCCTTCGCCTCCACCACCGCAATGGGAATATTCCTGCGGATGAACAGAACGTAATCCGGGCGCAGGCCTTCTTTGCGCGTATGACTATCCCCCAAAGGCACGATGCGCCCTCTGGTCAGCACCATTTGCTCGACGATGAAATCATCTTCCCAATGGGCTGCTTTGAGTTTGGGTAGAATATACTTGCGGCACGTATCGGCTTCGTTTGACATCTTTTCCCCTGTTTCCAGGTTGAGTTAAGGATACAAGAAAATCAGCATCTCCGCAAGTGATTTGCTGCCCAAAGAAGTGATCACGATTCACTAAAACCCCACCAACCCTGTCCAATTAAGGTACAATTGCCGCCATGTCCAAACACACTCTTTTAGCAGT
>JBDRTP010000055.1:0-3286 GCA_043823965.1 Chloroflexota bacterium | reverse complement strand
CAGCATCTCGACCGCGGGCGCCTCTTTTCCGATGATTGCCGTAAGGACACCTCCTTCGTCATCCAGTTGCAATATCTCGCAGTTTTCCTCAGCCACGAGATCCTCCATCTTCTGCCGAAGCGGCGCATCGAAAACGACCTTAAACGTGTTGCCGACTGCCAGATCAACCAGGTGTTGACCAACACCGGCTGTCCGCAGTCAGCAGGCCCCCCTGATATCGAGTACGGTCACGTCATTCATAGACATACCTCCATCTCTTGACATTGCGTCGCCTAGAAGCTTACCCTAGAGCTTCTCTCCCCACGTTGCTGATGACGTACTTCCCTTCCACTGGCCTCTCCACGAGGCCGTCCTTGAGAAGCCCCCTCATCCTTCCTACAACTTCAGGCGTGGGCAGATTAGCTTTCTTAGCGATCTCGCCGCATCCGGCCGGCTTCTCCATCGTGACCAGGGCAGTTAGAATGGCTTTCCTCACCTTATCAAGCTCGATCATTTGTATCACATCCTCCTGACTCTGTTTTGGCATCTAGCGTTTTTTTAGTTTGATTTTGCACAAATCTCAGCAGAAAAAAAAGCACGGAGCGACAAGCATCGGACTCTCAAGCGGCAACTACGTTCTGATATGTTCCTCGCTATGCCGCTTGTCGCTACCAAAGGCTGCCAAGTCAATGAGAGTAATGGCGCATAACGGTTTGGCTTACCTGCCGCCGTGATTGCAAGACTCCAATAACATAATACCACAAAAATTGGCAAACCGCGCGCCGTTTTATCCACAACTGATAGTGCAATAGGCCTCGGCCTGGCTGCCTTACATCCTCGAAGGCCATCACTTGCGCCTCGGAGGCGTGTCCCCTGGTCGTTTTGAACAGCACATTGTAATCGCGCTTCGCCTGGCATTCTTTACATAAACGAGTCAAGGAAGGATTGCAAACAAGTCAAGGAAGGTTTTCATAGCCCCCAAGTTCTCAAAGAATTTGGACACCTGCCGGCGCGGGGCGAAAAAATATTGCTTTAACGAAAAAACAGGTCACGCGGCAGAGCGTGACCTGCGGGAGATACTTTCGCGCAATTCTGCTTATGCAGGCGGTTTTGGCGCGGCGGCGGTCTTTGCTTTCTCGAATTGAACCGCACCCAACATCTGCTCAAAGTGCTGGGATCCCAGCCAAAAACATAAAATTCACAAAAAGGAGATACCCAATGACTGCCTCACCCGTTCTCGAAAATATCACGTTCAATGCTGAGGGCTTCATGACCAATTCCGACCAGTGGACCAAGGAGATTGCTGTGGTCTTGGCCAAAGAAGAAGGCATTCCTGAATTGACACCCGCCCACTGGAAAATCATCGAATTCTGCCGGCAGAACGCCAAAGATTCCGGCAAGGCGCCCACACTGCGCACCATTACCAATGGAACAGGCATTTCTACGAAGGAGTTGTTTGCCCTGTACCCGAAAGGCCCGGCCAAGAAAGTTGCAAGGATTACCGGACTAGGCAAGCCCGAAGGTTGTGTCTAACCCTGCATGCAGGATAAACCCAAACAAACCGAAAGGAGACTTTTACAATGACTACTGAAAATCGCAAGATCGCGTTCATTTGCTCCAAAGGCAACCTGGACATGGCTTATCCCGCCTTGGTAATGAGCTGGGCCGCTTTGGGTAATGGCGTTGACGTGACCATCTTCTTTACTTTCTGGGGAATGGATATGATCAACAAGAAGCGTGTGGACCATCTTGAAATCCCGCCAGTTGGTATTGCGGGGATGAAGATGAGCATGATGGGCTTGCCAACTGGCAACCTGGGAATCCCCCAGATTATGGGCGTGCTGCCGGGATGACAGCCGTTGCCACCGCTTTACTTAAGAGCAAAATGAAAGGCCTGGAAGTTCTACCTTCAGATGATGGTGGACGGCGGCGCCAAGTTGTATGCCTGCAAGATGACTGCCGACCTGTTCGGAATGAAGATGGACGATTTTGTCGAAGGGGTGGACAGCATCGTCACTGCCAGCGACTTCATTGACATGACCGAAGGCGCGCAAATCATATTCATTTAGGTTCAGAGGGTGGTTTCTCAATAACCCAGAGGCGGGGGCGGCTTTTCCGCCCTCGCCTCTAAACATTTCCCCCTTCGATGACAAACGGATAGTCTCCCTGTTGAGTTGAGTCGCAGGATTGTGGATTTGAACCGCGAAGAAACGAAGCCCGCGAAGGCTTTTTATAAAGGTTTTCTTTGCGTTCTTCGCGCCTTCGCGTTCATCTCCCACAGTGTCCTCGAAAACTGCACCGAAGAGAGGGACCACCGACTCTCAATACTGCAATTTTGGTGGCATGATTGAAGGGCGCAGGATCAACCGGGGGACTCGCCAGGCGCGTTTGCTCGTAGCCGGTGAAATCGTCTGGGACGGGAATTAGCCCTTCAATCTGCAAATATCCGTCCGCACACAGCGATTCGAGTGTCTTTATGTAATCCTGTCCACTCAGGAACAAGGCGTTATTGATCGCAACCAAATACCCGCCATCGTTGATGAGCGGGCGGACTTTGTTAATCAGCCGCGTGCTATTGTTCGCCAGATCAATAGTCCCTTTCGAGGTGGCGGCAAAGAAGGGAGGATCAAGAAAAACACAATCAAAGCGTTCCCCCGCTCGCTTGAGATAGTTAATATGCGGCCAAAAATCGCCAACTTGAAAGTCTCCCTTGTGCACGGGAAAGCCATTGAGTCTATAGGATGTTTTCGCAACGTTGAGGAAGGTCCGCTTCAGGTCGAAATGCAGGACGCGCGTAGCCCCGCCGGCTTGCGCCGCCACGCCCAGGCTGCCGGTGTATGCAAACGTATTCAGGACAGTTTTTCCTCTCAGCTGTTCTATGGCCCATTTGCGCAGATTCCGCGTATCCAGGTAGAGACTGGCGTCCCGATTCATCTGCAAGTCAAGAGCATAGCATACGCCGTGTTCCCAGACGCGATTGTCGGCAGCCGTACCATGGATGATCACGCCCTGTTTATCGCGCATTGTCGAGCCGTTACGCGTTTTTAGAATTATGGCCCGGAGCCACGCAAAGCGGTCTTGAAGAAAGCCTTGGGCTGTACGAATGGTTGAATCAGCATCTGCCGGAGGAACAGCATAGTTATGCAATATTATCGTTCGGGCATAAAGATCAATGACAAGGGAGGGATGACCCTCATAAAAGCCATTAAATAAGCGAAATGCGGTCTGATGCTGAGCATCAAACAGGGATTCGCGGGCGTTGAGTGCTCTTTCGAGTAAACTTAATATTGGCTCGTCCGTCATTGCT
>JBDRTP010000054.1:0-6376 GCA_043823965.1 Chloroflexota bacterium | reverse complement strand
GGCATTATATGCGGAATTACACATATGAGTTGCGCATAAAGATTCCTAACTTTTTAAAAAGACAAGGGCTTAATATTTTTATTAATCTTTCTGTATATCATCCCAAATGAGGAGATATATAGATCCAGAGAATAACTTGTTGGGCCGCCCTTACAACTGCGCCATTTGCGTTTACACTATTACTGCTGCGCCTAATAATGCAAGGAGGTTGCCATGAAACACAATCCAACGTCCCGCCGATTGGGACACTATTTTGACCTCCCTCCGCGCTGGCAGTGGGTGTTCTGGCCAGTCGTTGCCGCCAGCGGAGGCGGAACAGCTCTCGCCCTGTGGCTGGATGAAGAAGCCATCACCGCGGCTGAATATGTGCCCCTCGCCGCACTGCTGTATTGGTTTAATCATCCTGTATTCAAAGCCACCCAGCCGCGCCAAGAAGACCTATCGGGTAAAACCACTGTGGGAGAGAAACGCCAATGAAACCTTCACCCCAAGAGACACATCCCCTCTGGCATACCCTATCCAGCGAAACCGTCTTCGCTCACCTGAAATCCACGCCCGCCGGATTGACCGGGGCTGAAGCGGCCCGCCGTCTAGCGGAGCATGGCCCGAATGAACTGCAAGCCGCCCATCATATCTCGCCGTGGATGATTCTCTTCGAGCAGTTCAAGAATGTGTTGATCGTCGTCCTCCTCGTTGCAACAGCGCTCTCTGCCTTTCTTGGGCATGGCGTCGAAGCTGTAGCCATTACAGTCATTGTGCTCTTCGCGGTCATTCTAGGTTTCGTGCAGGAATACCGCGCTGAACGCGCCATCGAGGCGCTGCGCCGGATGGCCGCGCCCACGTCGACCGTCCTCCGCGACGGGGAGGAGAGCGAAGTACCGGCGCGCAACCTCGTGCCGGGCGATGTCGTGGTCTTGCGGGCGGGTAACAGAGTTCCCGGCGATGCCAGATTGATCGAATCCGTCAATCTGCAGATTCAAGAGGCCGCGCTCACGGGCGAATCGGTTCCGGTCGAAAAGAACGTCGCCCCCCTTAGCAACCCGGAATTGGCGCTGGGCGACCGCAAGAATATGGCCTTTGCGGGTACCGTCGCGACGTATGGGCGGGGCCGCGCCATGATCGTCGCCACGGGCATGACGACCGAGTTTGGCAAGATTGCCCAGATGCTCCAGACCGTGGAAACCGGCAAGACCCCGTTACAGGAAAACCTGGACAAGCTTGGGCACACGCTGGCGCGAGCCGCCATCGTAGTCGTGGCCATCATTGTCGCGCTCGGTCTGTTTCGTGGTCAGTCCTTCATTGAGATGTTGGTTTTCGGGATTGCGCTGGCGGTGGCCGTCGTGCCCGAGGCGCTGCCGGCCGTGGTGACTATCTCGCTGGCTCTTGGCGTGCAGCGGCTGGTCAAGCGGGGCGCGCTGATGCGCCGCCTGCCGGCGGTCGAAACGCTCGGCAGCACCTCGGTCATCTGCTCCGACAAGACGGGCACGCTCACCAAAGATGAGATGACCGCCCGCCGTCTCTATGTCGCCGGCCAACTGCTGGAAGTGTCCGGGGCGGGTTATGAGCCACACGGCCAGTTCTCACGCGACGGCGTCACCGTCGAACAGTTCCCCTCGCTTATGCGGCTGCTGCAGGCCGGCGCCCTCACTTCCGACGCGCACGTCGTCCCCAACGAGGCTGCTGGCCGCTGGCACGTCAAAGGCGATCCGACGGAGGGCGCGTTGATCGTGGCGGCCGCCAAGGCTGGGTTGAAAAAGGTCGATCTCGACGCGCAGTTCCCCCGCATGAATGAAATCCCGTTCGCCTCGGAAACCAAGCGCATGACAACTTTACACTCCCTAGCAGAGGGCGTCACCGCCTATGCCAAAGGCGCACCGGAAGTCATCCTGGATTCCTGTGAGTGGAGATTGACGGCGGACGGGGAAGTGCACCTCGACGCCGCGAGCCGGACGGTGATTCTGGAAACGGTCCGCCACATGGCAAGCGAGGGATTGCGGGTGCTCGCCGTGGCGGACAAAGCAGGCGCGACCATTGAAAACGCCGAACACGAAATGACATTCCTTGGATTGGTGGGGATGATTGACCCGTCGCGCCCCGAGGCGAAGGCCGCCATTAAGACGTGCGAGCAGGCGGGAATCAAGGCGGTCATGATTACGGGCGACCACCCCCTCACCGCGCAAGCCGTTGCCCGCGAACTGGGTTTGCTCAAGGCGGGCCGCGTCGTCACCGGAGCGGAACTGGAGGCGATGAGCGAGGCCGAGTTCGAGCGCGAGGTGGAAAACATCGAGGTCTACGCCCGAGTCTCCCCGGCGCACAAACTGCGCGTGGTCACCGCCCTGCAAAAGAACGGCCACATTGTCGCCATGACAGGCGACGGGGTGAACGATGCGCCCGCGCTCAAGAAGGCCGACATCGGCGTTGCCATGGGCATCACCGGCACGGATGTGACTAAAGAGGCCTCCGCTATGACTCTCACCGACGACAATTTCGCTTCGATCGTCGCCGCGGTGGAAGAGGGACGAGGCATCTTTGGTAACATAAAGAAATATCTGATGTACCTGCTGTCGTCCAACATCGGCGAAATCGGTTTGATGGCCGGGGCGGCGCTTCTGGGCCTGCCATTGCCCTTGACTGCCGTGCAGATCCTCTACGTCAATCTAGCCACCGATGGCTTGCCCGCTCTGGCCCTGGCGGTGGACCCGCCCGAGCCTGACTTGATGCACCGCAAGCCGCGCAACCACCGAACGGGCATCTTCACCCGGCCCGTCATCACACTGATGACGGTCGGTGGGCTGTGGTCAATGCTGGTCAACCTATGCCTGTTCGGCTGGGCGCTGTCCTCCGGCCGCAGTGCGGCGGAGGCCATGACCATGACCTTCGTCTCGCTGGTATTGATTCAATTTCTCAAAGCGTACAACTTCCGCTCCGACCGGCTCTCGGTGCTGAATCGGCCCTTTGCCAACAGATGGCTGAACTGGGCGATTTCGTGGGAGATCGTGCTGTTGTTCGCGGTCGTTTATGTGCCATCCCTGCACAAGCCCTTCGGCACGTTTAACCTGACGCTGGTGGATTGGGCAATTGTGGTCGGTCTCGCACTGACGATCTCGCCCGTGCTGGAAGCGGCGAAGTGGATGGAGCGGCGCGGGTGGTTTGGGGAAATGAGATAACCGTACCGCCCGGGGCATTCGTGTCAGTTCACGTTTAGAGAACTTACCTGGCGTCCCAACAATGGGTTGCAACCGACGCCGCTGCGCTGCGCGGCTGAACCCAAGCGTTGAGACTCCAGAAAAAATTGGTTGATTTTGGGCTGGGTATGATATATTATCATACCGGAGGTGATATTATGGCAGCATCGAAAATTGCTATCACTATTGAGGATAACTTATTGAAGCAGCTTGATAATCTGGTTAGCTCCCAAGTCTTTCCCAATCGAAGTAAGGCCATTCAGGAGGCTGTTGAGGAGAAGCTGATGAGAATGGAGAAGAGCCGCCTTGCTCATGAATGTGCGAAGCTAGATCCAAAATATGAACAGTCTTTAGCCGAAGAAGGCTTTTCAATGGAGATTGAAGAATGGCCAGAATACTGAGAGGGGGTATCTATTGGGCTGATCTTAACCCGGTTATTGGAAGTGAACAGGCGGTTTACGCCCTGTTCTTATTTTGAGCCATAATGTTTTCAACGAACGCTCAGGAACGGTTATTGCTGTTGCTTTAACGAGCCAGCCTCAACGGGCAGGGTTCCCGTTGACCTTAGAACTTGCATATCCAAAACTTCCTAAGAAATCCTGGGTGAAAATAAGTCAGATAAGGACCCTCTCTGTTAAACGTATTGGAAAAAGAATTGCAAGATCATCAGAGGAGGAACTGGCGTTAGTTATAGATGGTCTAAATGAAATTATTGGAGGCTAATTGGGTAGCTGGAGGGTTTAATCCCCCAGCCCCCACACCACCTGGCATACGTTGCGACATGAAGTCGCTTATTTTATTGCTGATCTCAGAATCAGCCTGCCGTATCGCCGGCAGTTTCTTACCCCAACATGCATTACTGGTAACGGCAATGTGTGAAGCTTGGGGGACAATGTAGCCCTCAGCCTTAGGGCTGAAAGAGTGAATCGTGAGAGGAACTCAATTCTGGTAGCATCAACCGGATGGGAGCTAAGAAGGATGGTATGTGTAACATATAAAAACATGGGGTCAGATCTACACATTTGACAAAACATCATTGATTCAGTTTTACAATCTGACGAAAAACTGGCACGACAGGCTAAATTGAATATGTATCAGCGATACAGCTGAATGGAACTAAGGGAAATTCGAAAGCGATTTGTTATAGAAGAATCAGGAGTATCTCAGGCGAGTCGACGGATCGGCAAAAATTCTGGAAAAGATTAAACGATAAGAAAAATTTCAAAATGATAAAAGATGAAAAGCACTTTGTCAATTGACCCCGATGGTTTCATGAGGAACGATCAGATCAAAAAGATTACAAAACCGCAATTTACGGTAAATCCAAAGAGAATTGAGCAAGAGGGAATAAATAATGTCAACCGAGATTATAAATGCTTTTAGAAATGCGCCGGGAAATTACCACATTGGTTGGGGAGACGGCGAGTACACTAACTGGCAGGACGAGCAAATGTCGTGGAAGAAGACATGTTACATCGGTGACTGGACTTTTCTCTGGAATCTCCTCATTGAGGGACCCGAAGCCTTGAAGCTCCTATCAGACATCTCCGTCAATAGCTTAGCGAAGTTCGACATGGGGCAGGCTAAGCACGTCATTCAATGTAACGAGGACGGCAAGGTTATTGCTGAAGGCATCCTCATGCGGCTTGGAGAAGAAAAATTCGTCGTACAATCTACACCGGCCTTCTATACCGGCTACAAACTGCATACCGGCACTTACAACGCTAAGGCATGGCAGGGAGACTGGTTCAAGTATCAAATCCAGGGACCGAACGCACTTTATGTGGTCGAGAAAGCGACGGGAGAAAGCATACGCGACATTGGTTTCATGCGCTTCCGCAAGACTCACATCAAGGGCCGAGAAATCATCACCCTTCGGCAGGGAATGGCCGGTGAGATCGGCTACGAGCTCCAGGGACCCGGTGAGTACGCCCAGGAGATCTACGATGCCATCCTTGAAGCAGGTAAGGATTATGGGATCAAACGGCTCGGTAGGCGAACCGTAATGATCAATCACCTCGAGGCATGTTACCCGACTGCAAGTTGGCACTATCTAGGCGCCGCTGTTGGGAAAGGCCTTCCGGGGTACAGGGAGTATGTAGCGAAGAATTTCAACATTTCGTGGGTTAGCACAAAGATTGGCGGCAGCTTCCAGGGCAACGACATCAGCGATTACTTTCGCAGCCCGGTGGAGATGGGCTGGACGAAGAACATCAAGTTCGACCATAATTTCATCGGGCGCAAGGCGCTTGAGGCCGAGGTCGCCAATCCGAAGCGGACTATAGTCACACTCGAATTCAATAGCGACGACGTGATCGATATTTACGCTTCGATCTTCCGCGAGGGCGGGGCATATGACTTCATGGACATCCCCCACCAAGAGAAGTGGGTCTTGTGGGCTGATCAAGTTATGAAAAACGGGAAGCTGGTTGGCGTGTCTACGGTGCCGGGTTATAGCTACTACTTCCGCAAGGTGCTCTCCCTGACCTACATCGATGTGGAAATCAGCGAAGCCGGTACTAAGGTCGTCATCGTCTGGGGAAGCCCGGGCACACCCCAGAAGCATATCCGGGCAACTGTTGCCCCGGCGCCGTACAAGAAGGACAACCGTCGGATTGATGTATCCAAACTTCCTTCTTATTTAAAAAACAAGGGGGTCAGACCTACACAATTGACAGAATAATCACAAAATGATAGAAAAGCAATTAAAGATTTGAAGATTTTTAAAACATAAATTTTTTAAATTTGATTATGGCTCGTTCATTAAGAATAGAATACCCCGGAGCTTTCTATCATGTCACTTCCAGGGGCAATGAGCAGAAGGCAGTTTTTAAAAGCCTTCGTGACCGGGAAAAATTTCTTACCTATCTCGAATCCGCAACTGAACGGTATGGAGCTGTCATACATGTGTATTGCCTTATGGACACACATTACCACCTTTTCATTGAAACCCCGTCCGGTAAACTCTCAAAGATCATGCAGCATATCAACGGAGCATACACCACATATTTCAACAGGAAACGTGATGCAGTAGTCAGTAGGGGGTCGGGCCAAGCTAACTATTTAGAACCATTAGAAATCAGCCAAAAATATACCGCTATTTAGCCCCTATATCGCACTTTTTAAGGGCAAAAAGAGCATTATTCACAGTAATCAATTGTGAGGGATATTCTTTATAACGACCATTTGGG
>JBDRTP010000053.1:0-2750 GCA_043823965.1 Chloroflexota bacterium | reverse complement strand
TGGCTGGATTTTACCTCCCTGGCACTTCAATATGGTTGGGAACGCTTGCCGGCCCTCAGCAACTGGCGCACCTACTTCAACGGGGCGCGCTTCAACGAATTTGCCATGCGGCAGGGCTTGACCTGGCAGAAAGCCATGCTGGAACTTTATCCACCCGAGGCGCTGATCACGCCGACCGCGGTCATCCCACCCACCCGCACCCCCACGCGCACCCCGTGGGGATATAAGCCTCCCACACCCAAAATTACTGGTTCTCCTGCTCCATCTTTGATTCCGCTACCAACCAGCACTCTCGCCGAAATAACACCAACGCCGGTTCCCACAGCCGCGTTTGTCGCTTCATTACCAATTATTCTCCCAACTCAAGGCACGACGCCAGAATCCGCCTGGCGGCCACCGCTTTACCCAACTCCCTGGGCGCTCTCGCCCTACGACCATTTCTACTTCGCCCGCCCGATGGCTGCCAACGTGGTCACCTGGCCGATCGCGGATTATCGTTACGGAGGCATCTTCTTCCGGCCCGAAGTGGTGCATAGCGGCATTGATCTTCCTGCCGATATTGGTACGCCTGTTCAGGCTACCGGGTCAGGGACGGTCGTCTGGGCTGGTTGGGGATTATTCAACAACGCGCCGAATTACACGGATGACCCCTATGGGAAGGCGGTCGCCATCCGCCACGACTTCGGGTACAAAGGTCAGCCACTCTACACGATTTATGCCCACCTCTCCGAGGTGGATGTCGTCGTTGGCCAGACTTTGATCGTCGGGGATATCCTCGGGCAAGTTGGGAAAACCGGATTCACGACCGGGCCGCATCTCCATTACGAGGTACGCATTGGCGCCAACGACTTTTTCTCAACCCGCAACCCGGAACTCTGGTTGGCGCCGCCGGAAGGCTGGGGAGTCCTGGTTGCCCGCATCATGAATACCTATCAACGCCCCATGCACAGCTACGCCATTCTCGTCCGCTCGGAGGCCACCCAGCGAGCCTGGATTGTCAAGAGCTACGGCGAGACTGGTGTATACAGTGACCCCTACTACAATGAAAATTGGGTGTTGAGCGACCTGCCGGCCGGCGCTTATCAGGTAAACGTGCCATACGCCGGGTTGAACAATAGACTGGAAATTCAAATCTTGCCTGGCCAGATAACCTATTTCACCTTCCAGGGATACAAGGGATATAACAGCGAACTACCCCCGTCGCCACAGACCGATATACAGAACCAAAAACCTTGACGCATCGAACATCCGTGCTATACTCTATCAATACAAAAGTAGCTTCTCGATAAAATAGGGGGGTGGGGGTTTGCGAATAGGCTTTAACGGTTCGCAAACCCCCAACCGCCCCGAATTAGAGAGGCTTCAAACAAAGTGTAGAGAGGAATATTATGGCCCGCAAATCCACCGATTCCAATTCAGGTAACTCAATGAACGAAGCGCGCCGCAGCATGTTGGATAAGGCTCTCGGAGACATCCTCAAACGCTACGGCGAGGGCGCCATTATGCGTTTGGGCGAAGCAAAGCACATGCAGACCGACATCATCCCCACCGGCTCGCTCTCGCTGGATATTGCCCTGGGCGTCGGCGGCATCCCGCGCGGGCGCATCACCGAGATCTACGGCCCGGAGGCCTCCGGCAAGACCACCCTCGCCCAACACATCGTGGCCGAGGCGCAAAAACTGGGCGGCACAGCAGCTTACATTGACATGGAACACGCCCTCGACCCGGCCTACGCCGCCCGCTGCGGCGTGGATGTCGACAACCTGCTGATCTCCCAGCCCGATACCGGCGAGCAGGCCCTCGAGATCACCGAGACGCTCGTCCGTTCCGGCGCGGTGGAGTTGGTGGTGATCGACTCGGTCGCCGCGCTGGTGCCGCGCTCTGAACTCGAAGGCGATATGGGCGATGCCCAGATGGGTGCCATGGCGCGACTCATGTCGCAGGCCTTGCGCAAACTCTCCGGCGCCATCAACCAGACCAAGACCGCGGTCGTCTTCACCAACCAGTTGCGCCAGAAGATCGGCGTCATGTTCGGCAACCCCGAAACCACCACTGGCGGGCAGGCGCTCAAATTCTACGCCTCGGTGCGCCTCGACTGCCGCCGCATCCAATCCATCAAAGTCGGCGCAGAGATCGTTGGCAATCGCACGCGCGTGCGCGTCGTCAAGAACAAGGTCGCCCCGCCCTTCCGCATGGCTGAGTTCGACATCATGTACAACGAGGGCATCTCCAAGGTCGGCGACCTGATTGACCTGGCGACCCAACTCAGCATCATTGATAAGCGCGGCGCGTTCTTCTCGTATGGCGACGTACGCATCGGACAGGGCCGCGAGAACTCCAAGGAATTCCTGCGCCAGAATCCCGACCTGGCCGACGAGATCGAGCTGGTCATCCGCCAGCGCTCCGCAGGCGGCGAGGTAGCCATGCCGCTCTCAGGTGCAGAAGATGAAGAGGGGGGAGAAGAGTAGACTCGAGAATAGAGATTTGTTTTGCCGAAGGCCTACCCGGATGGAGAATCAAATGGACGCAGATAAGGTCAAAAGGCTTTTATCTGCGTCCACACCTGCACTCCCTGGCACTTGCGCTCGCCCGCAGCGCCAGGGCAAGTGTGCCGCAGGCCGTCTCGCCCCGGCGGGCTCCCGGCCCGAACGGGGTGCAAATGTTTGTTTTTTTCTGTGGGTAATCCTGACTGCCTGCGCAGGGAAAGAAAACCTCACACTAACGGCTTATATCCCGCCAACGCCCGTCAG
>JBDRTP010000052.1:0-4085 GCA_043823965.1 Chloroflexota bacterium | reverse complement strand
TTTACTTTCACTACCGGACATATCTCACATGGAGGTATACTTCAGGAAAACTATCGTCTCAGTTATCCTGGCCTTTACTCCTATTCTTGGAGACGTTCATCATGTTCAGTTCCCAATCTGACCGTCTGGAACATATCCGCTCCCATCTGGAAAAGAAATCGAAAGCCGAGCTGATCACCCTTCTTCTCGATCTGATCCGAGAGATGGACGAACCGACTCGTCAGCGATTCTGGACACACCTGGCGCCACCCGGCGTGGCAACGGCTGACTTGCGCTACCCCTCCCCAGGTGATTTTCTGGCCAAGCTTGAGGAATTTTCCGAAGCCGTTGAAGAAGGCGAGTATTTTGACGAAGAAGCAGCCGAGTATTACGGCGATGATTCAGACTACCAGTACTATCACGACCAGGATTATGATCCCGCCGATCATGCTGGTCTAAAGGCACTGCAGAACTTCTTAGCTGAAGCGGACTCGTATTTCCAGGCCGGGCGTTATGATGTGGCTGTTGAAGCCTATGAACACTTATTGGGCATTGCCTTGGGGGAACCTTACGAAACCCTGGGTGTTGACTTTCCTCTGACCTACTTGAGCCAAAACGAGCTCGTACTGGTGGAACGCTACTTTGTGGCCCTGCGCGAGAGTCAGCCGCAGGCCAGGTTCTTTACACGGGCACTGAATTTCTTGGCACGCAACGACCAGCCTTACCGCCACCATCTGGATAATTTCCTGGCCCTGGTCGGTCTCCAGGCGCAGCCTGCCTTGCGAGCATTCCTTGAGAGATGGGCTGACGACCTTGAGAGGGCGCATATCCCAACACCAGCGTCTGGTTTGCCGTTCCATATGCGCTTGCTGTTGCGTCTTTACACCGAGGCGAACCAGCCGGATGCGGCGCGAGCGCTATGGATACGCTTTCGTCGTCAACATCCATCCCTATACGTGCCCTTGCTGGCTGATCGAGAAACAGCCGAGGACTGGCAGGCGCTCCTGGCTTATGGGCATGAAGCCCCGGATCTGGCTGAGTCGCCGCGCCCGCCCCACTACCTGCGCGGCGAATGGCCCATGCCCGATCAGCTCACGGTGCGCGGTCAATTGGCGCGGGCCTACGCGGCCACCGGAGAGCCAGTCAAAGCTTTCGACCTGTATCGCCCAGCGTTTGATGCTGCTCCCAGCTTCGCTACATACGCCGAAGCCCGGCGGCTGGCCCTGGCCATTGGGCCAGAGCTGGCCAAAGCCTTCACAAAGGAAGTGATCGCAAAACTGAACCAACAAGGGGCGGCTCAGCGTTACCTGCTGTGCCAGATCTACTTGAGTGAGGAAAACTTCGACCAGACATATACCTTGGTCTCCGGACTGACTGCTTACCAGGGTATGGAGGAGAGCAAGCTGGTTGCCAAGGCCCACTTGCTGGCTGCCCTGGGGCCGCAGCCAGACCCGCGCATGGGACCGAATCTACAAGACCTGTATACCAAGATCGAAAAGGGTGAAAAAGAGCCGACCCGTTTCTTGCGGGACGCCCACCCGTTGCCAGCCGGACTGTCTCGCCAGACTGCCTTGAGCCGTACCGAGCAGATATACCGCCGTTTGATGCAAGCGCACATCGACAATGGGCGAAAAACATACGCTACAGCCGCTTACTACTGTGCGCTGTTGGGCGAGATCGCCGCCCATGAAGGTCACTTGCCGGCATTCGTGGACTGGTATGATGATTTTATGGAGGCTTACAAGCGGTTCCGCGCGCTACGAGCAGAGATGGATACCAAAGTAGGACCGCTGCTGAGGAACCAGCGGTCGTGAGGAAGGTGAAAGATAATTCCATGGACATCTCTCTTGCATTAGGCGGCGGCGGGTCGCGTGGTTATGCCCACGTCGGCGTCATCCGTCGTCTGCAACAGGCAGGTTTCCACATCCGCGCCGTTGCAGGCAGCAGTGCGGGCGGCATCATCGCGGCCTTTTTTGCCGCCGGCTACACGCCCGACGAGATGGAGGCGCAATTCTCCAGGTTGGATCAAACGAAACTTTTTGGCCGCTCGCCAGATGACGGCCCGGCCTTGCTTGGGTTGGCCGGGGCGGGCAAGTGGCTGCATGAACAGCTCGGTGAGCGCACCTTCGATGACCTGAAAATTTCCTGTGCGCTGACCGCAGTTGATCTCAAGTCGGCACGCGAGATCATTTTAGATCGGGGGAGGTTGGTGGATGCCGTCCTGGCGACGATCGCGCTGCCGGGCATACTGCCGCCTCAACAGATCGAAGATTATCAATTGGTGGATGGCGGCGTGCTGGACCCCGTGCCGGTTTCCGTTGCCCGTTCCCTGGCGCCCAACCTGCCTGTGGTTGCCGTTGTCTTGACGCCCCTGCTCGAGCAGGCGGGCAGCCTGACGCGCATTCCTCTCCCGATCCACATCCCAAAACCGATTGTCCAGCGCATCACTCGATTCCGCGTCGTGCAGGCTTTTGAGGTCTTTATTCGTGCCGTGGATGCGGCTGGGCGTATGCTGACCGAATTGCGTATGCAGGTGGACAATCCGGAAGCCGTCATCCGCCCAAGGGTGGGTCAGATCGGCCTGCTGGATAAAGTTGATGTGCATGAAGTGATCCGCCTGGGCGAAGATGCAGTGGATGCGATTCTCCCGGAGCTTAGACGGTCGCTCGCCTGGCCAAAGCGCATCCGCCGGCGTTTCTTTCCGCGAGGCCGTCAGTGACCCGCGACCTGCGCCGCTATACCCGCCAGACAAACATTCGCCTGATCGTGGGCGCTCTACTTCTGCTTTTTATCGTCGGCGACGGGTTGATCTATCTTATCTATGGTAAAGGCGCGGCGTTGATGGGTTTGCTATGCCTGCTGGCCGGACTGATCCCGGTGGCACTGACTGTGCTTATCATGCTGCTTCTGGATTGGGTGGCGAAGAGGGTTAGAGAAGAGTAATCGGGAACTGGAAATGAGTAATGAGCGAGAGTCCTCGTCAATCTATCCTGCAAACGGGCACAAAATGAGTTTTTTACCGTGAAACCTCCGTCAACGAATGACCAACGAATAAACGAATACCTGTCTTCTTTTATACTTAGCACGGCCATAAATTACGCCTCTCTGGGAATCTCCGTGGTAGACCACCACATATGCTGGTAAGGCGTAAGACAAATTGGCAATTCGTCCCACATTTGCCGTAGAATCACGGCAAATCCCAAAGAGCCTAAATTACGGTTTTCTGTCGGCTGATTCGCGGGGCTACCCACAGGGTGCTTCGCGAACCCACAGGGTGCTTCGCGAAGCCACCTGCTCAGTTCATGAAAGTCCCTTCGGACTGGCGATACGCGTCGGTTTCAACCGACTTCCAAGAGTTGAGGCAGGACTTTAGTCCGCCGGAACGAGTTGGGCAAAAGCGCAATTTGCACCCATTTTCAGTATAGTCCAAAGTCCAACTTCTACTTCATTCGTTTATTCGTTTCCCATTCGTTGACGGGTTTGGTGCATAAACGAAAAGCTCGAGTTATGGCCGTGCACAGTATAGCTATGGCTGCACCAAAAAAACACCTTTTTACCACCAAGACCCGAAGGCACAAAGATAATTGGTACTATTCAGCCCGCACTGAACACACCAGTATGTCACCCCTTCCTTCGTCAGGGCAAGCTCTGAGCGGAGTGTTCTTCCCTGCCCTTGCGGGCTGGGCAAGGGTGCGGAGCGAAGGGTCTCAAGGCCAGTCGGAGGAGATTCTTCGCCGCTGGAAGCATGCCCTGAGCGCAACGAATGGGAACACCAGCGGCTCAGAATGACAATCAGGCTGAACAGTTACGATTTTTGAAAATGAAACTTCGTGCCTTTATGACTTTGTGGTCAATGCCTTTTTGCCGAGTGGTCCTTCGGCAGTGGACTTAACTATACCTAAATCAAACCCTCACAAATTTAACCACCGGGTATATCGCGAGCAGCCCGCACAGCAAAATCCTTTGCGGCTTCTCCTGCTCCTGCATGGTTGGACAGGAGACGAGAATTCGATGATATTCTTCGCCTCCCGCATCCCGGGTGACTACTGGATGCTGTCCCCTCGCGCTCCATACCCCGCGCCGCAGGGATACTCGTGGCGTACGAA
>JBDRTP010000051.1:0-6123 GCA_043823965.1 Chloroflexota bacterium | reverse complement strand
GCCGTTTTCACCTTCCACTCCCCTTTATCTTCGTAGTACAGGTCGAAGCGAACCTGCGGCTTGCCCGGCGCGGGGAAATCCACGCGCACCACGCCGTAGTTGGCGCGGTCCACAATGAAGTGTTTTTCCTGCCGAGTAGGTGCTGCGCACTCGAAGGGCGTGGAGCAGAATTCCCAGATGCGCAGCGGCTGACGATTTGGGCCGTAGAGATCGGCGGAGATGGCATGGGCGGAGTGCAGGTCTCCGGTGAGAAAATACACCCCCTCGATGCCATTGGCGGCCAGGAAGTGCAGCAGCCGGTCGCGCTCTTTGGGAAATCCCGACCAGCGGTCGCGGGGAATATCGGCCCACATGGAAAACAGAACGGCGCAGGAAGTGACCAGAAACTTTAGCGGATATGCATCTTTGACGGCCAGCAGCCAGTCCTCCAGCGCCTGCCACTGGCCTTCGCCGAGCATCATCTGTTCCTGGCGATTCTTGATCCGCATGGTGCGTGTATCCATGACAAAGAAAGCGGCGGCGCCGAATTCGAAGGTGTAGGCCAACGAGCCGGGGTCGTCGCGGTGCAGGCCGTATTGGTTGCCGTGGTCAACCCGCAGGGGGATCTGAAAGGGCGGGGCGTGCATTCCCTGGTGTTCCCAATAGGCCTGCCGAGTAGGCCTTCGGCAGCGCCTCGCGGACACGGCCGCGGGAGAGATAGCGTTCTTCGGGCGGGCGGCCACCCAGCCAGCGCTGGACTTTATCCCACCAGGGGATGGTCGCCCAACGGCGTTTGAAGTCCAGCCAGCGCCAGTCGTCGTCCACTTCGTGATCGTCCAGGGTCATAAAAACCGGCAATCTGGTCAGCAGGTCGCGCAGAGGTGGACGTGAGAAGGTATAGGCATATACCGCGCGGTACTCGCTCAACGTCGCAGCTATCTTGCCGAGGCTGTTATGTTTCCATAAATCCGTATAGACCTGGTCGCCGATCATCAGCAAAAAGCGCAGGTTGTCTGCCTGGCGCTGTTCGTCCATCCTGCGGAAGATCTGCCCGCCGTTCTCGTCCTTTGGGCAAAAACAGGAGCCGAAAGCAAAGGCAAAGGAGCGGTGTGCGCCGGGCTTTGGGAAGCTGGTGAAATGAGGAAACGGCTGCTCGGATGGTTTCGGCCGCGTTCCCTTCAGCCTCAGGGCGTAGTGGTAGCGCGTTTCCGGCTTCAATTTGCGCAGGGGGACGACGCCGGCGTAGCCATCTTCGGCACGCAGCGGGAGGGATTTGCCCGCCAGTACGGCATCGCTCAGGTCGGGCTGCAGACCGATCCAGGCGTGGAGTGTGGCGGGGCCATTTGCCCGCGCCCAAAGATTAACGCTGGTATCCGAAATGCCGCCAATGATCGGGCCGAGGATGAATTGGGATGCCATGGTTGACTCCTGATCACTGTTCATCTCCGTTTACGTGTGCCCGCAGGGTATCTCCGGTGAATTTGAATTTGAGAACGCTCTGAACACAAATGAGGCTGACATTATTGCGGCTTGATCGCCACCACCAGCATCTTCCGCGTGAGGGCGCGCAATTCAGCCTCGTCCTTGACCTTCAGCCCGCCCAGCGACATGACCGCGCGGGCGTACTTTGGCACGTTGCGATAGAAGGCGACCAGCATTTCCTCGCCCTCCCCGGCGGTCAATTCGACGGCGCGCGCCTCGAACTTGCGCCGCCCGACTTGTCCGTGAAAGACCGGGTTGGCTTTGATGTTGCGCACCCAGTCGGCGCGGTGACCGTAAGCCGCTTCGACGTAGTAGGTGTCGGTTTCCTTGTCATACTTCATCACATCCACCATCACCTGCCTGGGTTTACCGCTTTTGCGTCCGGTGGTGGTGATCAGTATCCACTGCGCGCCGGTGAATTTTTCGATCCACCAGACGATGCCGATCTGATGCAAATAGAGCGGCATCTTGAAGAACAGTTTCAGCAGGCCGCGCGGCCTGCCTTTGAATATACCCTCGGCAACAGGTTCGGTGGTCATGGGTTATCCTCCATCCCTGCCGCTTTCAGGGCACGCAGGGCGCGCAGCGTGATCCATTTGCTCGGCTTGCCTTTCACTTCGATGTCAGCCCACATCTTGCCATTGAGGCTGTGCTTCAGCAGCCAGCGGCCATCGGGCTGACGCTTGGATAGGATCAACTCGACCGCGTTCTTCAGGCGCGGGTCGCGGCCATATCCGGCCTCGCATAAGGCCATGGAGAGTTCCAGCACATCGGAAGTGTAGGAGAGTGGGAAGCCAAACTTGAACCACACGCCGCTGACCCGCTCGTAGACCGGATAATCTGCCTGCGCCGGGTCGCGGCTGAAGAGAAAGTCAACCGTCGCCTGCAGCGATCTTTCCACCTTTGCCGAGCGCAGCGTGGGCGGCAGGTTTGCCAGCGCCCGCAGCGACTTTACCGCGCCCCAGGCGCAGGGCAATTTCGTGTTCGCCGCGCACAGGAAGCCCGGCTCAAGCACGGAGGAGGCGTACCACCACTCGAAGTCCTCGCCCGTTATTGCCCCAGCCAACCACTCGACGGCGCGTCCGAGTCGTTCATCTTTCGCGTAGCCAAGATAAGATAAAGCCCAGATCAAGTTGCCATCCAGGCAATGGATCGCACCGCTCGGTGTGGCGTTGGCCGTCGCCGATAACCCGCCGTGGGTCGCCTGCGCGCGTGGCAGGAGATAGTCGCAGCCGCGCTGGATTTGGGGGTGACTGCCATCTGCGCCCAATTCGGCAAGAAAGATCAATTGCCAGACCGTTGAAAGGTATTTGCGGGTGTATCCGGGTCCGGGTTTATCCCACCAGCCTTCGGGGTTTTGCGCGGCGAGGATTTTCTGCACCGGTTCGCTCTGCATGATGCCGCGCCGCGCTTCTGTCATTTCGGCATCGTCTTCCGGGCGGTGGAGCAGATGACGCAGGGTGAAGTAACGGACGGAGGGATTGTCGGATTCGAGAAGCCAATCGGGAATATTGTTCATGTTCTTCTCACTTTCGAACTGTAGGGCGGGTTTCTTACCCGCCGATGACTCTGCCATGCTATAATCGAGTCAATGAAACTTCCAGAGATATTTCAGGCGATCCGTTCTAATCGTGTTCGTGTGACTGCCCATGCTCGAAAAGCCGAGGAAAAGTTAGCCATGTTACCCTTCCCGAAATGTCCAGTCTGCGGCGGCGAAATGGCGAGCAAAGAGGTCGAGGAAATCGTGCGCGGCGGAGGGAACACCGCGGTTATCAAGGCGCAAGCCGACGTGTGTTTGCACTGCGGCGAGAGGTTATACACCCCCGAAACCATTGCCCGCTTCGAAAGCATTGCTGCCAGGCTCGAGAGAAAAGATACCGGCGGTTTCAAGGAGATCGGCGTTTCCTATTCCGTGCCTGCAACAACCTGATCCTCTGCGCTCGCTCCTACCTTACGTTCCCCACGACCCCGTTTCCTTCAAGGAAACGGGGTCGTGCGTGCTATGCCATTTTCCTCTCATACAATGCATCTTCGATCCGCATGTAGCCGCGTATCGCGTGGCTGGCGACCAGGCGCAGCGGCTCGGGCGGCCAGGGGATCATCTTGCGGTTGACGAACCAGACCTCCGTCAGGTCGGACTTGCGCTCGAGGAGGAGATCAGCGATCGTCCAGCCGTTGAGGTGGGCCATCGAGACGCCATGCCCGACGCAGCCCAGGCTGTAAATCGCGCGCCCATCGCCGAGGAAGCCAATCGCCGGGGCCATGTCCATCGTCACCGAGACCGGCCCGCCCCAACGGTGGGTAAATTTGACGCCTTTCAGTGTGGGGAAGAGCCGGATGACATCCCGCTCCAGGTCGGCGAAGGTGCGCGGGTTCAGGTCGCGATTCATGTCGCGCCCGTAGGTGATGCTCACGTCGCTGCCGCCCATGGCGATGCGATTGTCAGCGGTCAGGCGGAAGTAATGGACAAGATTGCGCGCATCCTCGATGCCCTGACGGTTCTTCCAGCCGATGGTTTTCAACTGCTTTTCGGTGAGCGGTTCGGTGACGACCATGTGGGTGAAGGCCGGCACCTGTTTGGAACGCAGTCCTGGGATCAGGTGCGAGTAGGCGTTGGTGGCAAAGACGATCTTATCTGCCGTGACCGCGCCGGAGGGCGTCTTCAGGGTGAACTTGCTCTCGCGCTTGATCTCCGTCACCGGCGTTTCCTCGTAGACTTCCGCGCCGGACTGGATGGCAATCCGCTTCAGTTCGCGCGCCTGTTTGGCCGGGTTGAGCAGGCCGCAACGCGGCTCCCACCAGCCGCCCAGGAAAAGGGGCGAATCCACCTCGGCGCGGATCTTCTCGGCCTCGATCCATTCGATACCGGTGATGCCCATCGAGGTCAGGATTTCGAGATCGTGCTGGATGCGCTTGACGTAGCCCGGCGTGGTGGCGGCGCGCAGGAAGCCAGGGAACTCGTAATCCGACTGGAGCTTGTGTTCCTTGACCAGCGCATCAACGTAGTCCACGGCGCGTTCCATGTAATGATGCGCCTCGACGGTGCGCTGCTGGCCGAAGAGCGCCTTGGTCACGGCAGGCTCCAGCCCGAAGAGCGTCATCGAGAAGCCGCCGTTGCGCCCGCTCGCACCGAAGCCGACCACCTCGGCCTCCAGCACGGCGACCTTCATGCCGGGGTCATCCTTACGCAGATGATAGGCCGTCGAAAGGCCGGTGTACCCGCCGCCGATGATGGCGACGTCAACGCTCAGGTCGCCTTTGACGGGCGGGTTGGGCGTGTACTCGCCATAAGTGGCAAGCCAGAAGGATTTGTCGCTGTAGTCTTTCATGATGTCTCCTTGCCCTCTCCCCTAACCCCAATACTGATTAGTTCGACAATGTCACATTAAGGCCGGACACCAATTTCCTAACCACGAAGGGCACAAAGTAACACGAAGGAAACCCGGCTTTTAGCTTTTTGCTCTCCTTTGTGACCCTTTGTGGACTTCGTGGTAAAAGGTTTTGATCCTTGCCGAAGGCCTACTCGGCGGAAATGTGACATTGTCAAATTAGAAAAGGTCGCAGAGATGGCTCCTCGCGAAGCATCTTGCTTGCACGCCGTCGGGCATACCACTTCGTGGCACTTTGGGAGCCCGACCCTCGTAACTATACAGTATTGCCCCTAACCTCTCTACTAATAATGAGAGAGGGGCAGGGGGTGAGGGAGAATGTTATTCCTCTTCTGTGATCTTGAACACTGCATCGTTCGGATGCACCGGTTGGACGACCTTCATTGCCACTTCCTGGCCCGGCCCGGCCTCGCTCACCGCCTGGTGCTCGATTTGCAGCGAGGTGACCTCTTGCTTGAAATCTGTCGAACGGCCGAGGAAATGGATTGTGTCGCCTGCCCGGATCGTATCTGTGAGGTCGAGCACGGCCACACTTATCCTATCGAAGAAGTGCGTCACTTTGCCAATTCGAATGCCAGACATAGTTCTTCCTCCTTTCAAGTACTTGTGTTTGACACTTGTTGAAGATTAATAAACGCCTCCACCACGCTTGGGTCGAAATGGGTTCCCGAATTGGTTTTGATATGCTCCAGCGTTTTTGTCACGCGGCCAGGCTTTGCGATAGGGGCGGTCTGAGGTCAGGGCGTCGTACACGTCTATCACGGCAAAGATGCGCGCCGCCAGCGGGATTTGTTCGCCTTTCAATCCGCGCGGGTAGCCGCTGCCATCCCATTTTTCGTGGTGGCAACCAGGAATATCCAAGGCGGGACGCAAATAAGCAATCGGTGAGAGCATTTCAAAGGCATATTGGGGATGCTTGCGCATGATGACCCATTCCTCATCGGTCAGCGGGCCGGGCTTGCGCAGGATGTTATCCGGGATGCCCATCTTGCCGATATCGTGCAGCAAGCAGCCACGGCGAATATGCACCAATTCGGCTTCGCTCATGCCCATGCCGCGCGCCAATTGCAGGGTCATGTCGGTGACGCGCTGGGTGTGGCCCTCGGTCTCTTCGTCGCGCAGGTCGAGAGCGCGCGACCAGCCCTCGATGGTGGCGTCGTAGGCCATGCTGAGTTCAATGTTGGAGCGCTGCAAGCCAGTGAACAATTGGGCGCTATCCACGGCAACGGCAACCGGTCCGGCCAGTATTTCCAGGAATGACAGCCACTCCGGC
>JBDRTP010000050.1:0-9926 GCA_043823965.1 Chloroflexota bacterium | reverse complement strand
CTTTTCACGAACTGGGATTTATTTGCGGGCTTGCAACTCCTCCCGCGTCTGTGTATCTTACCATATTTTGACAAATCTCCCCTCCGGTAGATAAAATGCGGCTCTCTGGGATTTGTCGTGATTTGTACACCCCCGAACTGCGGGGATACACGGATTGCACGGAATTTCACCGAGTAGGCCTTCGGCGGAAAAAACCATAAAAATCCGTGTTTTTTCCGTGTTTATCCGCCGAAGGATCCGTGTCCAAAAGGTTTTAATCATGGCGATTCCCAATAAGCCCGAAAATGAAGGCAAAGGAGGGCGGAATTCATAAGGTATAATCCCGTTTGTTTTTAACTTGACGCCTCCGCGGTCTTCAATCAGGTGATTTTGACAACTCTGGCGAGTGCGGTCATGGGTTATGTGGTCAATTGGCCGGAACAAGGCGTGATTGGGGTGGCAGTTGCGTCAAGCCCGCCAGGGAGGACAGGAATATACTCTGGAATGGAGCGATGATCTCGAGCGCTTCCCAATACTGCTTGCAGATGAAGCAGGGTATAGCAGCTTTGCTTACCAGGTCGTGCTGGCTCATTTCAAGAGCGGAGAGACGATTGCCTGTCTCTTTGATAAGGACGCCTCGCTCTACCTTTGCGCGCAAGCCCGATCATTTCCTGGCAATCATTAGCCTTTAGCGGGCATTCGTAGAGTCTCACGTAACCCCTCTTGCAGCTCGAGCGGGAGAGCTGGCAGCATACGGCGCAGGATGCGAATCATCTGTGGATTTTGAGACGCAGAACTGACTTCACGTAGGAAGTGAAGGGTTTCTGTCAGCGATACGCCTTCCAGGGCACGCAAGCAGGACAGGAGATCCAGTTGCGTGGACGGCGAGGCTGATTCAATTGCCGGCCGGACGAGGCGGAAGATGGCTGGCAGGTTCTCAAATCCAGGCTCGTTTATCAGGGGGATCAACGCCCGTAAACCCCAAATCTGTATTCTGTGATCTGTTGAATTGAACCATTCCTCGATCAACAGTAGAAATACCTCGGCATTCTCTCGACGCAGTCGTCTAAAGGCGTCTGTCAATAAGGCTTGCTGGATTTCTGCATCCTTTGATTGCAGTATCCATTCGGATAGAAGGCTAAAGAGTGGTAAAGCCGAGGCAGGAGGGATACCGCCAAGTAGACGACACGCCAGTAAACGTGTTTCCAGGTAGCCAGCTTTCCACAAGGCATTTGTTAGCGCGACTGCATGTAGCGGATATTGATCTGCCGGGGCTTCCAATTCACTCTCGATTTGCCGCATCACGGGTTTTGGCGTGCGATAACTGGGCAGGGAGGCGCGTATGGCTGCTTGCGCCGGACGTAGCGTAAGGTTGGTATAAAATTCGAGCATTTTGTGTAGTTGGCGCACAAAAAAATCCGGTTGATCAAAGTAGTCAATCAACCGGGCGGCCTGAGTTTTGAGGCGGGCGAGGTCAATGGCGGGCATAAGAGCAGTGATCAGTTTTCAGTGATCAGTTATCAGTGACATTGTACTTCACCGGGATGACTTGCGCGGCGATTCCGGCCTCCAGCGCGGCAATCTCGGACCTGAGGCGGGCTACCGTTTCGTCGAGCGGCATAATGGCCTTATCCGCCTTATGTCGCAGCTTCATCTCCACGCCGCCTGCACTCGATGCCCGCTCGCTGACCGTGATGCGGATGGGACAGCCGATCAGGTCCGCGTCGTTGAACTTGACGCCAGGACTCTCGTCGCGGTCGTCGAATAGAACTTCGATCCCCGCGGCTTGCAGGTCGGCGTACAACTGCCCGGCAAGCTTTTCGCTGCTCCCTTGCACCCCTGCTCCCTTTCCCTTGAGCAAGACAAGATGCACCTGATATGGAGCCAGCGTGACAGGCCATATCAACCCGTACTCATCATGATGTTCCTCAGCCACGCAGGCCAGCAGGCGGCCCACGCCGATGCCATACGAACCCATGATGACCGGTTTAGTCTGCCCATCCTGATCGAGAAAAGTGCAGCCAAGCGCATCACTGTAGCGCGTGCCGAGTTTGAAGATGTTGCCCACTTCCACGCCGCGCTCGGCGCGCATGGACGCGCTGCATTCCGGGCAGGCCGCGCCCGCGTCCGCGGCGGCGATGTCGGTCACGATATTGGCAGTGTAGTCGCGGCCATAATTCACGTTGAGCAAGTGGAAATCTGCTTCGTTCGCCCCGCTGACCAGGTTGGGGCTTTCGGGGATGATCTCGTCAACCACAATTATCGGTAGGGGCGGGGCTTGTCCCCGCCCTGGGGTGACCACACCGTTCGTGCCGCGAACACCGGCGGCACGCCGGTGCGAGACGGCAAGGGTCGCCCCTACGAGGCCGATGGGCGATGCAAACCCGGGGACAGCGCCAATTGCCTTGATTTCTTCCTCGGTGGCAGGCCGCAGGTCACGCGCCCCGATAGCGTTGGTGAGCTTGGTTTCGTTCAGGTCCATGTCGCCGCGCAGGATGGCAAAGATGAATTTTTCGGCAAACTCCTCGCCTTCCGGGATTTGCGCCATGAAAAAGACGGCTTTGGCGGTCTTGGCTTTCGGCAGGCCGAGGAAGTTTGCCAAAGCCTCGATGCTCTTGCAATCCGGCGTGGCGACTTTTTCGACGGGTTTCGGCGCTTCTTCCGGCGCGACAGGTTTTTTGAAGCGCGCCACCTGGCGGTTGGCGGTGTAGCCGCACGTGTCGCATAGCAGGAGGGTATCCTCGCCGATGGGCGTGAGATACATGAACTCGTGCGCCAGCTTGCCGCCCATCATACCCACGTCTGACTTGACCGCGATGACGGGTAGTCCGCAGCGGCGGAAGATGTTGAAATAGGCCTGGTGGTGGGCGCGGTACTGTTTGTCCAGCCCGTCCCAATCCGCGTCCAGGCTGTAACTGTCTTTCATGGTGAACTCGCGCACGCGAATCAGACCGGCGCGCGGGCGCGGGTCATCGCGCCATTTGGTTTGCAAATGATAAATCAAGCGCGGTAATTGCTTGTAGGATTGGATTTCACGGCGCACAAGGTCGGAGACCACTTCTTCGTGCGTCATTGCCAGCACCATGTCGTGGCCGGACTTATCCTTGAAGCGGCCCATTTCCGCGCCAATCTGGTACCAGCGCCCGGTCTCTTTCCATGCGTCGGCTGGATGCACGACCGGCATGGAAATTTCCTGTCCGCCGATCTTATTCATTTCGTCGCGCAGGATGGCTTCGATTTTCATCATCGAGCGCTTGGCGAGATGCAGGTACGAGAAAATACCCGCGCCGAGCGGACGGATGAAGCCGGCGCGCATGAGCAGTTGGTGGCTGACGACCTCGGCCTCCGATGGTTCGTCGCGCAGGGTTTGACCGAAGAGTTGAGATAATTTCATGGATTTCCTTCCCAGAAAGAACTGTACGACGATGCGGAATTGGAGATCCGGTAGTCAAAGCCTTGGTGCGTTGAGGTATGCGCCGGTGCTAAACTTTGTTCAAATACACTTGAGCAGCTTGTCTGAATTCCCCCGCCCATTGATAGGACTCCAGCGCCTGTCCGTCCGTTACTTTACGTTCTGCGCCATAATGACCGACTTCGCGACGCTCCTGAGCATTGATGAGATAGCGATGGAACTTTGGATCGAGCAAGCCCGTTTTCGCAAATTCCTTGCCAAACGCGGCAATAATTGCCGAATGGCTGGAGAAGGTCAGCCCCTTTGATAGCAGCAATGCCTCAGCCAGGTAAAACATTGTGTAGTAAGACTGTGCAGCGGAAAAGCCGACAAAGCCACCATCAATTAATGTCTTGGCGGCTTTATGACTCTCCTCTGCATAATCAAGTAGCCGCTGGATTTCAGGTGAAATCATACGGCAATCCCTTCTTGACGGATGTTGATCAACAGGGGCATTTTGCTGTGTTCGTATTCCGTGTCGGAGACAAAAACCCGCGAAATGACCACATCATTTTCCAGGCACAATGATGCAACAAATTCAGAAGAGCGTTTTTCCACATCCCAGTAATTGAATTCGCCGTTCAAAACGATCATTACGTCAATATCCGAATCGGGCGGACACGCCTCCTCGCGTGCGAAGGAGCCAAAGAGATAGATGGCTTTCAACTGGCTGCCATAAATCTCAGCCAGTCCTTTTTTCAGCTTGCGTAATAATTTCTTGATCTGGAGGGGCATAACACAAACCCTCTTGCTCTATAACTCAAATTTTCCTCGTGCTTGTGTGCCATTGGTAGTGTATGCTGATTATACAGCATCCACGCCTGCTCGCGGACAGATGAATCCTATCCGCATGAGCAGTTGGCGGCTGACGACCTCCGCGCCTGCACTGAGCGAAGCCGAAGTGTCGGCGGGGGCGTCGCGCAGGGTCTGGCCGAAGAGTTGACTAAGTCGCATTTTGATTCACCTTTTTTGAAGAATGCGAGAGTTGCGTCTTGCTCTCCACGATTTTATGTGCTACACTTAATTTCGTGGAGGCTGTTATGGAAATGCAAAACATTACTCTTTCCTTGCCCAAACCTGTCCTGCGCCGGGTAAAAATACTGGCCGTCCAGCGCCAGTCGTCTGTCTCGCGGCTGCTGACCCAGGCGGTTGAAAAGATGCTCGAAGAAGAGACCGAGTACGAGTCGGCGCGCAAGCGCCAGACGGCAAACCTGGAAAAAGGTTTCAATCTGGGCTTCCGCAAACCTGCCAGCCGGGACGAACTCCATGAACGATAAGCCTGCTTTTCAGTTTGTAGACAGCAATATCCTGGTGTATGCTTATGACCTTGCGCAGGGTGAAAAACGCGAAAAGGCAAAAGCGCGGCTTCTTTCTCTATGGGAGTCGGGCTTTGGCTGCGTGAGCATTCAGGTTTTGCAGGAGTTTTTTGTGAACGTCACGCGCAAATCCGAGTTTCCGCTTTCGTCTGAACAGGCCGCACAGGTAATCCACGATTTCTCAGATTGGAAAGTTCATCGTCCAGGCATTAAAGACGTAATTGCTGCGATTGACCTGCACCAGCGATATCGCATTTCCTTCTGGGATGCCATGATTCTACAATCTGCCCGGCAAAGTGGTTGCAGTATTCTCTGGTCTGAGGATTTATCTGAAGGCGAAGACTATGCAGGGGTAAAGGTTGTCAATCCGTTCAAAGGGAAATAATGCGGTCAGGTGCGTCCCATTTCTAAAGTGTACGGTAGAGGAATTCGCGTTAAAAAGTTGCACGTTAGTATGACCGCGCGAAATATACCTTTTTATCGGCGCCTTTGCCGCACACGATACACATGCCCTTCCCGCCGGGCTGGTCGAGGGGGGTACAGCGTGTGCTGGCTTTGGTATCTTCTTTCACCTTCGCTTCACATTCGTTGTCACCGCACCACCACGAGAAAGCCCAACCACTGGCAACGACTTCCTGTAACTCGCCGTAATCTTTTGGGTCGTGGATGTTGGCGTCGCGGAAAGCAGTCGCTTTGGCCAGCATTGATGATTGGATGCCATCCAGCGTCTGGCGGACGGTGTCGGCAATTCCAGCCTGCGGGACGAAGGACTTGCCACCTGCCCCCGCTCTTTGGGGGTCGCGTCCGGCGCGAAGCGTGTCGCGGCGGGCGAGCGCAACGGAACCTTTCTCCACATCCTTCGGCCCGATTTCAATCCGCAGCGGCACACCGCGCATCTCCCAGTCGTTGAACTTGAATCCGGGCGTGACTTCGCTGCGGTCGTCCACTTTCAGGCGGAAGGCGACCAGTTCGTTTTTCAACCGCTCGATGGTTTCCATCACGGGGCCGCGCTCGGCGTCGTTCTTGTAGATCGGCACGATAACGGCCTGGATGGGCGCCAGGCGCGGGGGCAGGACCAGGCCCTGGTCGTCGCCGTGGGTCATAATAATGGCGCCGATGAAACGGGTCGAGAGTCCCCAGGAGGTCGTCCAGCAGTGCTGCAAGGTGTTGTTCTGGTCGAGATACTGGATGTCAAACGCTTTGGCGAAGTTCTGGCCGAGGAAGTGTGAGGTGCCCGATTGCAGCGCGCGCGTGTCGCCCATCATGGCCTCGATAGAGGTAGACTGCACCGCGCCGGCAAATTTCTCGGTTTCAGATTTTTCGCCCTGGATGACCGGCACGGCTGCCTCGTTGACGGCGAAATCGGCATAGACGCCCAACATGCGCCGGGTTTCCTCGCGCGCTTCCTGCTCGGTGGCGTGCGCGGTATGGCCCTCCTGCCAGTAGAACTCCAGCGTGCGCAGGAACAGTTTGGTGCGCAGTTCCCAGCGCACCACGTTGCCCCACTGGTTGATCAGCACCGGCAGGTCACGGTAGGATTTGATCCATTTGGCGTACATATAGCCGATGACCGTCTCGGAGGTGGGCCGGACGATGAGCGGCTCTTCGAGCGTTTCGCCGCCGCCAATCGTGACCACGGCCAACTCCGGCGAAAAGCCTTCCACGTGCGCCTTTTCCTTTTCAAGGAAGGATTTGGGGATGAGCAGCGGGAAGGCGGCGTTGACGTGGCCGGTGGCTTTGAAGCGGCGGTCGAGCGCCGACTGGATGTTTTCCCACAGCGCCCAGCCGTAGGGACGCACGACCATGCAGCCGCGCACCGGGGCGTAGTCGGCCAGTTCGGATTTCAACACCAGCGTGTTGTACCATTCGGCAAAGTCTTCGGTTCGGGAAGGGAGTTTATCTTCGGACATAATAGCCTCGAGATTAGAGAATAGAGAGGAGAGAGTAGTAACGACTTCGCGAAGCACCCTGTGGGTCAGTCGTTGTTGGTCAACATTGCAATCGCTGTCCTGACATCCGGCGCAAACAAGAGATACTGATGCTGGTTCTGCGGAATGTATTCGCTGAACGAATTATATAACCCATCAATCACCGCCTTCCATCCTTCGCCGACCAGGATGAGCGGCTTGGGTGGCATGGCGTGGACTATCATCAGATTCCAGGTCAGGGCGATCTCGGTCAGGGTGCCGGGGCCGCCGGGCAGCGCAATCGCCACGTCACAATCCTCGACGAGGGCCTGGAGCCGTTCCAGCAGCGTTTCCCGCCGCCACTCTTCTTTCACCCACCCGTTGGCTTTGACCGGACGCCAGCGCTCGATCTCGTCACAAGTCACGCCGATGACGTGTCCACCCGCCTCAGCCGCCCCGCGTGAGACGGCCTCCATTGTGCCAATGTAGCCGCCGGTCAGCACGGTATGACCGCGCTCGGCAAGCAGCCTGCCAAGTTCGCAGGCTTCCGCGTAGGATGCGTCGCCTTCTTTGGGTTGGGAACCGCCAAATACAGTTACGTTCATGGTTTAGTTCCAATTATGTCAAAGGTCGAAGGTCAAACGTCGCCTGACTTTCGACTTTCAACGTTTGACGTGTCTTTATCCCACTGGCGGGACGCGTTGGTTTCGAGTTTGTTCAGAATTGCCTGCTCAAGATCAATGCCAGAAATGGAGGCAAGTTGCAGGAGGTAGAGAGCCACGTCGGCTAGTTCACTGGCGAGTTCGTCCTTGTCTTTAGTCTCGTCACGCCACTGGAAATGTTCCAGGATTTCAGCCGCTTCGAGAGCAAGGGAAATCGCCAGATTGCGCGGCGTTTGCGGGCGCGGGCTGTCTTTCTCGTACCAGCCTTTCGAAGCAACGAAGGCGTGCATCCGTTCAGTCAACTCTTTGATATCCATTCTTCGTGCCCTTAGTAGCTGTGTAAAAACAACTTTCCTACTTTTCACTTTTGCCGATTCTTGCGCGTTTATTAAACCGGGGATAAACGGAGATGAACGAAGATTTTTGGTGTTTTCCACAGAGCTTCCTGGCTAAACAGGTAGAATCTCTGTTTATCTCTGTTCATCCCTGGTGAATTCGCAACAATGGCGTTCAAAACCCAAGAGCAGAAAACGGAAGTTGTTTTTACACAAGTCCTTAGTGTCCTTCGTGGATTCAAATAAAAACGGCTCGCCTGGTCTGGGAGCCGCTTGTGGGCGTAACGAACTGAACCTATCCAGACCAGGCAGGTGTGCATTTGCGCGGGGACGGGAGCGGGTTCAGCATCATGGCGGCTATTATACTTGATTTTTCGGCTGTTTTAATAAAAATGCTATCACTGCTTCATTGAACTGCTCTGGTCGCTCTACTGGCGTGGCATGCCGCGAATCCTTGATAACCACCAACTCCGCTTGTGGCATCCTGGCAACGAACTCTTCCTTGAGATCCGCGTCGGCTGCCATCACCAGCGTCGGACACCTTATTTCGTTCAGATGGTCAGCCACACTCCAGCCCACAATGGCTCGCATCGAGGCAAGATAAGCGCGCGGGTCATTCTCCGCCCATCGTTCAACGAACAGCCGTCGTAGCTGATCTTGCTCCGGTTTAGGAAAGAGACGTTTGCTTAATACTTCCCCCATCTTGCGCATTCCCAGCAGGCGGACGATGAGCTCGCGCTGGAACACTTGCCGGCGTTCTTTGCTCGTGCGGAGGATGAATTCGGGGGTCGCGTTGACAATCACCAGGCTTCTCACCAGGTCGGGTGTGCTCACCGCCAGTTGAAAGGCGATCATGCCCCCCAAGGATATACCCACCACATGCACTGGAGCGATGTCCAATGTCTCGATCAGTTGTGCAACATCACTGGCAAAGAGCGGAATACTGTAAGGGCCGGCAGGCTTATCCGATTGTCCGTGCCCACGGAGATCGAAGGTGACCACTTGATAGTGTCTGGAAAAGAATGCAATCTGCTCTTCCCAGTCGCGCCCGCTGGAACCCAAGCCGTGGATGAATAGAATGGGCTGGCCTTGCCCGGCAGTTTCGTAATACAGGTCAATGTCGCGGAGGTGAAGTTTTGGCATGGATGCACTTATCTTGCTCGCTGAATAGCCCGTAAGATTTCATGTGTCGGATAGCCGAATATCGTCCGTATTTGAGATGATGTAATCGGCCTCCCTTGAAATACTGAGTTGTTCTCGGCTCAAGAGTTGCCTTTGCGTTCGGGTGTTTTCCGCTGGCTTCGGTTTCCTGCGCTTTCCCATGATAGCCTTTGTCAAACGCTATTTTTCGTTTTGGGGCAGAGAATGTCAACCATTTCGCCCTTGTAGAACTGGGTTGGCATGGATTGATTATACAACGGCAAGGCTCACCTGCCGAGCGGTGCGGGCAAGACACCAACCCAAACCAGAACCATTGCTGGCAAAGCGCGCCCGTACCCTCCGAGCGAAGCGAGGTCAGGTGCAGGCGGTGTTGGCTGGCTTTGCACCAATAAGACACCTTTGCTATGAAAGCTCTACAAAGACTTCTGGCTTTTGCTCTGCAATGCGCAATAAGGCTGCGGCGGGTCCGCTCGGCTTACGCCGCCCCTGTTCCCAATCCTGAACAGTCCGCAAACTAACACCCATCAAACCCGCAAAAGCCGATTGCGATAACTTCAGCCTGGCGCGAATAACTTGCGGAGGCGCGGGTTCTTTCAGTGTGTGGGTGCGTAGAATTTTCTCACCTGCCTTGTAAGCCTTGATGTCACGAATACTTTCAAGAATTTCTTGACCAATATCACGGTTAGACATTTTCAAATTCCTTTGCAATTTGACGTAAAACGTGAGCGGGGATATTCTCTGCTTCCTTCTTGCTGTAAATCGTCAAAAGCCAGATTTCATCATCTTGCTTCTTGAAGTAGTAAATCACCCGCACACCGCCGCTTTTACCTTTTCCTGACATTGCCCAGCGGATTTTTCGGACACCACCAGAGCCAGGAACGACTTTGCCCGACTCAGGATATTGCAGCAGAAAACTCTGCAAGCCTAAATACTCATCATCGGATAGATATTCGTAAACGTGCTTGGTAAAAACGGTGGCTTCGATGAATTCCATAAACTTATTATACGGCCATGCCGTATGTTTGGCAATCCCCGTTTGCCAACATTTTCGAGAAACCGCCTTTCAAAAAGCCAGCCAACGGTTTGCGTCCGCGAAGCGCCCTGCGGGTAGTGGC
>JBDRTP010000049.1:0-2152 GCA_043823965.1 Chloroflexota bacterium | reverse complement strand
GAAGGCGTGCGCGAGGTGTAAAAAGCGGTCGCCGTGACTGGCTGTGGGAGCGCCTTCAAGGTATCCAGAGTCTCAGGTGCCAGCGAATTTTGCTTGTCCTCGGTCAGGTCCCATTGGTGCGGATTTTGGTAGGCAATGACGTTTACCGCGACCAGTATGCCGAGGAAGGCGACCAGCATGATTGCGGCATTGCTTCCGTAACGTGCCTGGCGGCCGGTCAGGAAAGCGCGCACGCGCTGGGGTTCCAGAAGGGAATAGAGCGCCGGGCCGATAACAACCAGCCCCAAGCTGATCCAAAGCGTCAGATTGAGCCTTTCGACGCTTGGTGGTGTATATAATCCCATCTTGGCCAGTAACTTGATCAGAAGGAGAATCCCGCTGGACAGGCTGGCAGCCAGCGACAGCCACAAACCCAGGGGGGCATACTGGCGCAGATCAGTTCGCTTCTTTGATTGTTTCTGCGCAGCACCTGCTCGGCGCGCAGCACCTGCTCGGTCAGATTTCTTCATTATCGCCACCTTCGCATTTCAACAGCTGCCGTACCCAGGAACAAGCCCAGGGCGGTCAAGCTCAGATAATAGACGATATCTGCTAAGGCAATGATGCCATTCGTCAGCGTGTCGTAGAAATGGGCGCTCATATCCAGATAGCGGAAGACATCTCCGCCAGCCGGTAAGACCTGCGCCGGCCAGCCGATCATCCACCACAGCAAAACGTAGACAACCAGTGTGGCAAAGAAAGCCGCAAACTGGTTGCTAAAGAATGACGAGATGGCCGTACCAATGGACAGGAAGGTTGCAGCCACCAGGATAACGCCCAAGTAACCGGCGATCATCATCCCTTGATCAATGCCTGGGTTGACGAACCTGTTCAACAAGATAGGGAAGATCAAGGTCAGGGCGATCACGCTGAGCAGAAATAAAAAAGCGCCCAACCACTTGCCGACCACCAGTTCCCAATCCTGCACCGGCAAGGTGAGCAGCAACTCTAATGTACCCATGCGTTGTTCGTCGGCTAATAAACGCATTGTCAAGGCCGGCGAGGCCAACAGGAATAAAAAGGTCATCGGTCCGACGATGATGCGAGTATCCGGCGGAGGGGAACCGTAGAACATAGACTGGTAGGCAGCCTGCGAGAAGTTGAGTACGAAAAGGATGCCGACTGTCAAGAAAATCATCAGCGCGACGAGGTATGCTATCGGGCTGATAAAGTAATGTTTGTACTCTCGTTGTGCGATTGTCCAGACGTTGCGCATCTTGGCCTACCTTTCTTTCTTGGGGCGCGAAGCATTCGTTGTCAGCGAAGCACCGTTCGTGCCGCGAGCAACGGCGGCACGTCGGTGCGAGACGGCATTCGTTGTCACGGCATCGCGGGTCAGTTCCAGGAAGATTTCTTCCAGACTCATCCCCACCGGACGCAGTTCGAGAAGATCGTAACCTGCATTGACGGTAATTCTTGCGACCTCGGGGCGGATATCCACGCCCGGAGCGAATTGAAATTCCAGCGCGCCATCCACTTGTGTTTTGACGTTCTGCACGCCGGCAATCGCGGCGATCTTGGGCGCGAGTTCATCCGCATCCCCCTTGACGCGAAGAATGGAACGCTCCGCGCCGACCAGCCGGGCCTGCAAATTCTCAGGCGAATCCTCAGCCACAATATGTCCTTTGTTGATGATAAGGACGCGGTCGCAAAGGGCCTGCGCTTCAGAAAGAATATGTGTGGATAGCAAAACTGTGCGTTCTTTTCCAATATCGCGGATGATATTACGCACTTCCACAACTTGGGCCGGATCCAGGCCGATGGTGGGTTCGTCCAGGATCAACACTTCAGGTTTGTGCAGCAGCGCCTGGGCCAGGCCGATCCGTTGGCGCATGCCTTTCGAGAGGGCGCTGATGTAACCTTCCGCGCGCTCTTCCATGCCGACCATTTCCAGAGCATCTAAAACCATATCTTCGGCATTTGGCAGGTGGCGTAAGTCAGCCATGAATTTTAAATAATCGAAGACGACCATGTCGGGATAGAGCGGTACCGTTTCAGGCAAATAACCCACGCGGCGGCGAACTTCCAGCGATTCAGAGATAATGTCAAAGCCGGCTACTTTTGCCGCCCCGTAGGTGGGAGGCAAGTAACCGGTCAAGATGCGCATCGTGGT
>JBDRTP010000048.1:0-21732 GCA_043823965.1 Chloroflexota bacterium | reverse complement strand
GATCGAACTTTCGGGTTATCAGGTTGGGCGCGATATAGACATCACCATCACTGGACTTCGGCCGGGGGAGAAATTACGGGAGGAGCTCTTTTCTGACGATGAGGCGCTGTCTCCGACCGGGCACGAGAAGATTCTCGTGGTCAGCAATGACGCCGCGCCTTTCCTGGGTCAATGGAAAGCCGATGTGGAGGTATTGCTTTCCCTGGCGCGGGCCGGTGAGACAGAGAGGGCGCGAGAGAGGCTGCGAGCCATCGTGAATAATAGTTCGACAATGTCACATTAAAAGATTTTTAACACAAAGGGCACAAAGGCGCACGAAGGAACGACTGTTTTTGGCTTCTTTGCTCTTCTTTGTGCCCCTTAGTGGCCTTCGTGGTAAACGATTTTCTCTCCGAACGGAAATGTGACATTGTCAAGATAGACATTATGGTTGCCGAAGGCGCAACCATTATCCGTGATTTCTCTATCGTACATTTTAGAAACGGGACGCTGATGAACGCTTCGCTGCACTCAGCGCAGGCGCAGAAAAACGCAGATTTTCTTTTTTTTTATCAGCGGAATCAGCGTTTTTCCCTGGCCTCCCGCAAGGACATCCCGTAAGAACGTCGGGACGATGTCGGGACGATGTCCCGTAAGAACGTCGGGATGATATAGCCCGCCACCGTTCGTGCCGCCCTGGCCTGGCCGCCAGGACAGGCGAACAACGGCGGCATCAGCGAAGCGATCCTGTGGACGCCGTGACACCGTTCGTGCCGCGAACACTGGCGGCATCAGCGAAGCGATCCTGTGGACGCCGTGACAACGAATAAGGGTGCGAGACGGCAGAGTCCACAGAGAAAACCTTTTAAAATCTCTGTGATCTCTGTGGTGAGATTTTCTTGCCGAAGGCCTACTCGGTGGGAGGTGCAGAGGCTCTTTGGTGAAGGGAAAGTAAGGTAGAATGTGGGTGAATTGCGCAAAGAAGTATTACCGCGCGACATGTGCTGCGGGTTATCTATAGGATGGAAATGAACAACCCTGTTGTGATCACATTCTATCCTGGATGGAAGGAGCGGTATGAAGATTAATTATGATAGGTCAGAGGATATTCTGATGATCGAAACAGCTCAAGAGGGTATGATTGACCATGCTGAGCATACGGGGCCTTTCATTGCACATTTCAGCCCGGCCGGGCAGTTATTGCTTTTGGAAATACTGGATGCAAGTGAATTCTTATCCTCCTTGATCAAGGTCTCCCTGCGCGACCAAGATCAAGTGTTGGCGCCTATGGGAGGATGAGCGGGATGGCCGCGTCAAGTAGACGCGCCCTAAGGTATTTTCCGTGAAGTTCCGTGAAATCCGTGCAATCCGTGTACCCCCGCAGTTCGGGGGTGTACAAATCACGGCAAATCCCAGAGAGCCGAGAAAATTCTCGTGGTCAGCAATGGCGCCGAGCCTTCGTGCTCATCTCGTCGGATAAGGCGGTCAACCCGGTGAGCGTGATGGGCATGACCAAGCGCCTGGCAGAAATGCCTGCCCTGAGTTCATCGAAGGGATCGTGCAGGATGCCGCGCAGCAGAGCGGGCGTTCGTTCGTCTCGGTGCGTTTTGGCAACGTTCTCGGCAGCCGCGGCAGCCTTGTCCTGAGCGCAGTCGAAGGAGTGGTGCCGCACTTCCAAACCCAGATCGCGGATGGCGGGCCGGTGACGGTTACCCATGCGGACATGGAGCGTTACTTCATGCCTGCACTGAGCTTTAGGTTGAGCCTGTCGAAACCCTGTCGAAGTGACCATCCCGGAGGCGGTGCAGCTGGCCGAAGGTGCAGGCCTCCGTCTTGGGGAAAAAGGGTGAAGTGTTCGTTCCTTCGACAGGCTCAGGACAAGGCTGGATATGGGTGAGCCGATCAAGATCATGGATCGTTCGGCTGCGCTCACGACGACGCCTGGCGCGTGATCTGATCGAGCTTTCGGGTTACCAGGTCGGTCGTGATATTGACATCGCCATCACCGGACTTCGGCCGGGGGAGAAATTACCGAGTAGGCGCTGCCCTGAGTTCATCGAAGGGTGCTGCGCACGGGAGGAACTCTTTTCTGACGACGAGGCGCTTGCCCCGACCGAGCACGAGAAGATCCTCGTGGTCAGCAATGGCGCCGAGCCTTCCCTGGGTCAATGGAAAACCGAGGTGGAGGTATTGCTTTCCCTGGCGCGGGCAGGTGAGACAGATAAGGCGCGAGAGATGCTGCAGGCCATCGTGGGTAACAAATTGACATAACGCGGCCTCCCTCGCAAATAATGTCACTGCGAGACGCTTTTGCGAAGCAGTCCCCCCATTCGAGGAGACTGCTTCGTGCCTCGCAGTGACACGCAGAGAGGAGACTGCTTCGTGCCTCGCCGAAGGCCTACTCGGCAGTGACACTGGATGGGTGACGTGTGTCTGAAAGGCAATACTGCGTCTACATCATGACCAACGCCCACAATACGGTTCTCTACACCGGCGTGACCAATGATTTGCAGCGCAGAGTCCTGGAACACAAATCTGGCAAAGGCAGTGCCTTCACGAAGAAATACAACCTCACCAAACTGGTCTATTTTGAATGCGGCGATGATGTCAATTCCGCAATTTTCCGAGAAAAGCAAATCAAGGCTGGTTCGCGCCAGAAAAAAATTGATTTGATCAACAGCCTGAATCTGGAGTGGAATGACTTGTTTGATGAATATTTCGGCTAGTAGTTTGGCGGCGGGGGAAAGGTTCTGGTGGAGCGACACCCTGGAAGACCTACAGCGAACGCGGGGGGGAGAGGGGGGATGGGGGGCAGAAAAATGCGTAGTACAATATGCCGGTAAGCCGTTGTGTTCAAACATAAGTTCGGTGGAGGTTGGTGATGGGCGAGGAACAATTGATGAGCCTGAAGCCTGAAGTCATTCACGTGTTGGCGCGGGAGAAGATGGTGTGTGACACTGCCATTGCCCGCCTGAGGGAAAGGTATCGTCCCATGGAGCAGCAATATGGGTGGACTACCGATGAGTTCCTTGAGAAATTTGACGCTGGGGAAATAGGCGACGACCAGGAGTTTTTCCTCTGGTATGCCCTGGCGGAGGCTGTAAAGGACTGGCGAGTCACTCGCAGCAGTCTGGAAGAATTGCTCGCGAGTTCGGAGACAGTGGGTGCTTGACGTCCACACAGCTACGATTGAAACTGCTATTCGTGGCTGTGCAGTTGTTGCTACTTACAGCCTGAATACAGTCCAACTGAGCCCCCGCACAGGATATGTAGAAGGCGAAGTCGCGTTTGTAGACGGTTCACGGCTCATCTTCTTTGAGTTCTTGCGTCAGGCAGCAACGGGCTTGGATCGAGAAAATTATCGTTATCACTTCATGGACGCCAGCAGCCAACTCCTCTTTCGCTATGATAACGCCCCTCACCACCCAGGGATGGCCACGTTTCCTCATCATAAGCACGTGCCGGGCGGTGTGACAGATAGCCTTGCGCCAAAGTTTGCAGAGGTGCTCGCTGAAGTAGAAACGCGCATTCTGGGGATTCCATGAAACCCAACGTTACCCTTCACTTTGTTCCTTGCCCCCAATTTATCTCCCATAATCATTGCTAACTGCGCTTCGGATTTTGGCCGGGGGAGAAATTACCGAGTAGGCGCTGCCCTGAGTTCATCGAAGGGTGCTGCGCACGGGAGGAACTCTATTCTGACGACGAGGCGCTTGCCCCGACCGGGCACGAGAAAATTCTCGTCGTCAGCAATAGCATCGAGCCTTCCCTGGGTCAATGGAAAGCCGAGGTGGAGGGTTTGCTCTCCCTGGCGCGGGCCGGTGAGACAGAGAGGGCGCGAGCGAGGCTGCAAGCGATTGTGGATAATCAGTATTACTCTTGAAAAACTATCGCAATGACAGGCACTCGCGACTTTGCAACGGCCGTAGGGAGAAAGAGAGGTTAAGGAAGCGTGGTACAGTTTGAGCAGTGTAGCAAGAGGAGCGCCGTCAATGATGGAATCCCATGTTGAGATAGTATGGACGGATTACATGGAATATCGGGCAAGGTTGAGAGGATTTGATCTTGCCAAGATAGAGCAAATTGTGAGGTATTCGGGTGAGCGATACGTTGATACCGTGACAGGACGTCTTATCACTGTAGGACGCATTGATGACTTGTTGGTGATGATACCTTGTGACACTGAGCAGGGTTCAATAACACCAGTAACCATCCATGCCACGACACGCCAGCAGATCAACTTTCGGCTCAAGACGAGGAGGTTTATCAATGAATAAGATACGCATGATGTACTTTGAAAAAGATGATGTTTTGCATTTGGCAATTTCGGATGATCCGGAAGCAGGGAGTGTTGAACTCAGTCCCAACATTACGGTTGAATTGAATAGCAAAGGCGAAATGATTGGCATTGAAATCTTGGAAGCCAGTCGCTTTATTCGGGATTCGATTATGGACTCAGTGCAGGCAAGGGTATTGCGTGTTACCGAATTGCAACCTGTTTGATCATCCGAGACAAGGTATACATTTGGATGGATTGAGGAATACCACGTTCAGGAAGTGATCATTGCCATGCCCGCTGCACCGGGTGATACCATCCGCCAGATCGTCCGCTCAAGATCATGGATCGTTCGGCTGCGCTCACGACGACGCCTGGCGCGTGACCTGATCGAACTTTCGGGTTATCAGGTTGGTCGTGATATTGACATCGCCATCACTGGACTTCGGCCGGAGGAGAAATTACCGAGTAGGTGCTGCGCACGGGAGGAACTCTTTTCTGACGACGAGGCGCTTGCCCCGACCGGGCATGAGAAAATTCTCGTGGTCAGCAATAGCATCGAGCCTTCCCTCGGTCAATGGAAAACCGAGGTGGAGGCATTGCTTTCCCTGGCGCGGGCCGGTGAGACAGAGAGGGCGCGAGAGAGGCTGCAGGCGATTGTGCGCCCCCCCTAACTCGGACGAGCCGAAACCAAAAAGGATTCAACCACAAAGGGCACAAAGGGTCACGAAGGTTTCTTTATGATTTGCCTTTGTGTTCCTTCGTGCCCTTCGTGGTTCAAAATTCTTGCACAAAAAACAAGGATTTCACTTGTCAGGTGCTAACTCGGACGAGCCCCCAAAATACGGGGACGAGAGAGCGCAGAGGAGCAGTGATCAGTGATCAGTGATCAGTAATCAGTGATCAGTGATCAGTAATCAGTAATCAGTAATCAGTAATCAGTGAGCAGTGAGGAGTGAGCAGTAATCAGTTTCGAGTGAACGAGTAGAGGGGTGAAAGTCACCAGTAATCAGTCACCCATTGGCAGGAGAGGGAATGCAACCGTTGGGAGTCGAGGAGGGGGGAGCGGGGATGGAAAAGGGAATGTAGAGATGGGGCGATGGTGATAAAATAGCCGTGAAGATTTTTACACGATTGGTTTTTGAATGAGAGAGGTGTTTCAATGAGTGTGCAAGTTCTGTTTCCTGAGGAATTACTGGTGGCATCCAGGGAAGATCAAGATGTCTTCTCGCGCAAAGTAGTTATTTATACACTGGGGCATCTTTACAAACAGGGGAAGATCTCTTCGGGCATCGGCGCTCAGGTGTTGGGATGTGATCGGTATGAATTCTATCGCTTGCTCTCTGAGAATGGTTTCTCTGTTATTGACTACACCGAAGATGAACTGGATCGTGAATCTAAGACTAGTCGGGAAATTGCTGAGAAAGTCAAAAACAAGTGAAAGTTGTTGTCAATGCCACCCCGTTGATTGCTTTATCTCTCATCAATCAACTGGATCTATTGCCGCAGATTTTTGATGAAATCTTGGTTGCCACTGCTGTGTATAAGGAAGTAGTTCTCCAGGGCGCTGGTCGTCCTGGATCAGACGCGTTGGGGGATGCTTCATGGATTCAAGTTCGAAACCCTGAATCTAAACCCAGCATTGAACCCCTTCTCTTGGGATTGGACCCGGGGGAACTACAGACGCTCCTATTGGCTCGTGAAATACAACCTGACTGGGTGCTGATTGATGAGCGTTTGGGCAGACGCGTCGCCCAGGCAATGGGATTTGGAGTAAAAGGTACACTGGGTGTGTTATTGGTTGCTTTTCACGCGGGCCTTCTTTCCAGAGAACAGGCCTCGAAGGCTGTTCGAGAGTTGCTTGAAAAAGGCATCCGCATTGGCCCCGACGTGGTTGCCTGGTTCGAATCCGAATTGGATAAATCATAAGGATGTTTGCGGGGGAGAGGATTTCGTTTTTCCATGAGATTCCGTGAAATCCGGGTAATCAATAGACCTTATCCGTAATAGGCCAAACCATTTACGGGACGCGGACGAGCGCTGATTTACGCTGAGAAAAATCATTAAATCCGCGTTTTCCGCGTTAATCCGCGTCCGCTTGATTATTACGGATAATGTCTAATGTTCCCCCGTAGTTTGGGGATGTACGAATCACGGCAAATCCCAGCGAGCCAAATTCCGCAGCAGGTATGAGTACCCCTGCGGGGCACGAGCGCCCTTACCTACTTGGGGCAGGGGGGAGAGGGGGCAGAGGGGCAGGGGAGCAGAGGGGAGAGGGAGAAGTGAGCAGTGAGGAAGGGGGGGAGGGGAGGCAGTAATCAGTCACCAGTAAACAGTTACCAGTCGGTAGGATGCAGGGAGGGGGGTGGTGAGGGTGGCGGATAGCAGATGGCGAATGGCTGATGGCGAATGGCTGATGGCAGATGGCTTATGGCTGATGGCAGATAGCAGACCTGTCCTGAGCCGAAGCCCTGAGCGTTCTTCCCTGGCACCGCCCGCCAGGGCAGGTGTGCGAAGGGTCGGTCGAAGGGATCGTGCGCGAGATGCTCACCAGCCCGAGGGTATCGCTCGAGCCAATCGGTTTCGTGGATGACAACAAGATGAAAAAGGGGGCGGTGATCCACGGCATCCAGGTGTTGGGGGAGGTGGCACGGATCCCGGGATTGGTTGCTGAGTACCGGTTTCAGGAAGTCATTATCGCCATGCCGACCGCGCCGGGCAAGATGATCCGGGAGATTGTCGGACTGTGCGAAGAGGCCGGGGTGGCCTGCCGTTCGATGCCTGGCATCTCTTTTCACCGCAGAGTACGCGGAGAGCGCAGAGTTTTTCCTGTGTTTTCTCCGCGAACTCTGCGATCTCTGCGGTAAATGCTTTGGTTGCGGCTGGAAGCCGCGCTATGAATTGCTGGATGGCCGCATGAGCGTCAGCCGCTACCCTTCGACTGTGCTCAGGGCAAGTCCGCCAGGTGAAGATCGAAGACCTGCTGCGCCGCGAGCCGGTGAAGGTGGATACGGAAAAAGTCCGCCAGAAGAATGAAGGGTTAAGGATCAAGGATCAAGGATTAAGGGTCAAGGAACAAGGATTAAGGGTCAAGGATCGAGAATTGAGAATTGAGAAGTGGGAAGTGGGAAGTGAGAATTGAGGCATGACTGAGTACAAGAGTTTTGAGGAGATGCCGGTGTGGCAGAAAGCGCATATTTTGGCTGTAGAAATCTTCCATGTCAGTGAGCACTTCCCCCGGAAAGAAGATTATGGCAAGTAACGAAACCAAAGGGCGTTTCGATGGATTTTCTTGAAGTAGAACTTAAAATTCTTTGCGGCTTTGCCCCCCGTTGGGGGGTTGAAAAAGAGAGTTTTTTCAGTGGACTCATGCTATAATCCCCTAACCCGGACAAGCCGGAACTAAAAGAGATTTACCACGAAGGACACGAAGATACACAAAGGAAAACCTCAAGAACCTTCGTGTCCCTTTGTGACCTTTGTGGTGAAAATTCTTGCACAAAAAGCAAGCATTTCACTGCAAAGGTACTAAAAGGATAGGTTCGATGGTGTGTAAAAACTTGTCGGAGGTGGATCAAATGCAAAACCAGGTGACTCTGAGCCTTTCAGATAATCTCTACCGCTCAGCTGAGCAGTTGGCGGCAGGTGTAAAACGTCCAGTTCAAAGCGTACTGACCGATGTTTTGTCTACTGCACTGGGTGTCTGGGACTTTGTCGAAGAGCCAGTTCAATTATGGTCAGATGAACGTGTACTGGCGGTATGTGAGTCACAAATGTCGCCTGAGCAAAGTGATCGTCTGAGCAAATTATTAGACAAACAACAGGCTGGCAGGTTGACAACTGACGAACGGCCAGAAATATGGGCTTTGATGCGGATTTATGAGATTGGTCAATTACGGAAGGCGAAAGCTTTGGCTGAGGCTGTACGGCGCGGGCTGCGCCCTCCGGGTAATGTATGACTCCGGGACAGATATCAGCAGCACTGCGTGCTCGCCTGCGCGTCGAGGCCAGAGATCGTCGTCTTTGGGTGCAAGCTGGCTGGCATCCGCCGAGGGACTAGTCGCCGCTCTTGGTAGGAAGCGTTTTCAATGGCCGACCATGGGGGCTTTTGCTGATGGTTGATCGCTCAAAACTTGCACACTTTTATACAGGAGTAAGTATGGCCAATATTTGCGTGACTGGCATCTGGCATCAGGGGACGGTGGTCTCCGCCTGCCTGGCCGATCTCGGGAATGACGTGCGCGGCGTTTGTGACGAAAAGACGGCCGCCAGGCTAAACGATGGCCAACCCCCGGTCTATGAACCTGGGTTGCCAGAGATCATTCAGCGTAACCGCAATGCTGGTAGGCTAAGCTATTCAACCAGCTATGCGGAGGGACTTGAAAATGCGGAATTTGTCTTCATCTGCACTGATACCCCTGTGGATGACGATGATCAATCTGATCTGACACCGATCTATGCAATAGCGGAGAATATTGGTCGGAATCTGAGCACGAATATCGTCCTGTGTATTACCGCTCAGGTACCTATTGGTACGAGCGAAAACCTGGCTGAGAGCGTGCGTAATGCACTGTCATTGCGAGCTGCTGGTCGAGTAGGCGGTGGGTTTCGATACACACAGAACGCTACTTAACCACCGCCGCCGTATCGAGACCAGGCAGCGAAGCAATCTCATGGCCTGCAAGGAGATCGCGATATACAGGTGGCTTATATCCCCGAATTCTTGCGTTTGGGAATCGCTGTGGAAACTTTCCGGCAGGCAGACCGGTTTGTCATTGGTTGTAATGATAGAAATGTGGCCGAGCGGGTAGCCGGTTTGTATCAGCCTTTAGCGCGCCCCATCCTTTTTACCGATATCCGTTCGGCGGAAATGGCCAAGCACGCCTCGAATGCATACCTCACCACATCCATCAGCATAATCAACGAAATATCAAACTTATGTGAGGTTTTAGATGCAGATGCAACAGAAGTTGCCCGCATCCTGAAGTCTGACAAGCGTATTGGGAAATACGCCTTTATCAGCCCCGGTCTGGGTTTTGCGGGTGGGACGCTTGGGCGGGAGATCCGCGCCTTGCAGAAATTGGGCGCAGCCCATCAGATGTCCACCCCTTCGATGGATGCCGCGTGGCAGATCAATGCCCAGCGCGCCAAACTGGTCAGCCGGAGATTGTCTTCCGCTTTAGGCGGTCTGGACGGCCATCAGATCGGCATCCTGGGGTTGACTTACAAGGCGGGTACCAGCACGATGCGCCGGGCCATCTCCCTGGATATCATCCGCGACCTGATCCAACAGGGCGTCAAGATCAAAGCATTCGATCCACTGGCCAACCTGGCTGAAGTGGCAGGTTTCCGTTATCTCGGAATAGGGCGCTAGCATGTCATTGCGAGCGCTAGCATGTCATTGCGAGGAGCGTCCTTTGCGACGAAGCAATCTCCAGTTACGAGGAGACTGCTTCGTTCCTCGCAGTGACACTTGACCGCAAACAATGTCATTGCGAGGAGCGTCCTTTGCGACGAAGCAATCTCCAGTTACGAGGAGACTGCTTCGTTCCTCGCAGTGACACTTGACCGCAAATTGTCATTGCGAGGGCGTTCTTTGCCCGAAGCTGTTTACTCTTTTCCCAGATACTTTTCAATCTCCGCAAAGACGGCTGACAACGTTGGGGGCGACGCAGGTGCTAACTTTTCACGAGCCCCAACATGTTTGTGATGCGGGAACGTTGCAATTTCTGCATGATGCGGCGCGCTGTCATAACGGAACACGGTCTGTCCGCCACGAACGTATTGGTACGAATAGTCGGTCTTTTCAGGATAATCCGCAGAGGTGTCAATGGATTCGCTGATGGCTAATGTTGAACCGTCCCAGAAAGTGAAGTCACAGCGCAGAAAACCCAATGTTTCACTGAACGCCAAAAACACAATAGGGCGTTCAAGATGCCCCATTTTCCTATTCTTATGGATCCCGCGCTCGAAACTCTCAAAATAGTCGTGAACTTTCACGCGACAGCAACCTGCGGTACGGTTTCGGACGGCAACTGTACCAGGCACAATTTGAGATAAGTGCGATACAAGCCGGCCCATTCGATGTATTCCCGCGCGTCGCCCAGCCCGCCTGTATTGTAACGATTGAAAAACTCAACCGACGACATCCCAAACTGCTTTTCCTTCTCTTGCAGCAGTCGGCATAGGTCTTCAAAAGTCATCTGTGTTACTTTCATCTTTCGCTCCTCGATAAAAGTATAGTACGAACTTGCTGGCGTGTCAAACATTCCATCTCAGCAACATGATCATTTCGGCATCCTGGGGCTGACCTGGCCCTCTACGCCCTCTCATCCCTTCTACGCCCTCTATTCCCTCTGTAAAGGAGTTCGACATTGGAACAGTTATTGAAAGACCGTGTAGCAATTGTCACCGGCGCAGGTCGCGGCATTGGGCGGGTCATCGCGGTTGCTTTCGCTCGACAGGGGGCGAGTTTATATCTGGCCGCCCGTACCGAGAGCGAATTGAATGAGACCGCCGAAGCCTGCATTAAAGTTGGTGGGAATGCCCATGTTGTGGTCACTGATATTGCAGCGCGGGATCAGGTAGAGAATCTGGTCTCGACTGCTCTGCGTGAAGCAGGGAAGGTGGATATCCTGGTCAATAGCGGCGGTATCTATGGTCCGATCGGCCCCACAGCCGAAATTGACCTGGCTGCCTGGACGTATGCCGTGGAGGTGAACCTATTTGGGCCGCTATATCTGTGTGCCGCCTTGATGCCTCACCTGATGCAGAGACGGCAAGGTAAGATCATTCTATTGGGCGGTGGCGGGGCGACTGCGTCCCTGCCCAATTTTTCATCCTATGCTGCCTCCAAGGCCGGCCTCGCTCGCCTGGCGGAAACCCTGGCCGAAGAGCTAAAACCTTTCAACCTCTCATCTCTTCTCACTCCGTCGTTCAGAAGGCTTGCAAAAGCCGCTCTCGTACCATCGCGAACTCGGGCGCCTGAGCCAAAAGTGGCTGCAGGTCACGTTGCCAGTTCTTGCTCAACCCCTCGACTTGCTGCTGGAACTGTCTGAGGTCAAAGTGGATCTCATACAACGCCAACTTGGCGTTGATCAGTTCCAGATTCGGACGCATACCCTGCTCTATGAGAAACCAGAGGTCATAGACGTCCCGCGCTTTTCCACGAACAAGCAACGCGCGCACCTTCTCGGCAAAGAGGTGCTCCAGGGAAAGCGCGGTGATGAGGAAAGGTAAGGTCGAAACTGTAACCCACCGGCGATTCCCACTCGTTGCGCCTCGTGGCGACGATGCCAAAGCGTGTCAGGTCGGTGATCGCTTGCTGAAAGCGGTTCTGGGTGTCGGCGAGACCTGGCGTGGTGTTGAAATCCAAGTCCTCCGAATAGCGCGGCGAACGATGGACCACGCGCAGGGCAGTGCCTCCCTTGAACAGGAGCGCCTGGCTGCGCGCATACAGGACCGATAGAAAAAGATGCTGGACATAGTCGCGTTCCTGCGCCTGCAGACCAGTGCCGTGGCGCTGCGCGATACGCTGTAATCGTTGTTTCGTGAGCATCAGGATTCCCTCCACGCCCAGAGTTCTTTATCCGACACGTTAACCCGCACGCGCCAGCGAGGATCGTAGCGACCCCGCGCCTTGCCCTGAGGGCCTGCCCTGAGTGCAGCATGCACATCGCCATCATCGGCTGTGGTCTGATCGGCAAACGGCGCGCCCAGATTTCCCATCAATCGCCGGGCGATGAAGTGGTTATCGTCGCCGACGTGGATGAGTGACAGGCGGTATAAAGGGTATCGAGTTACCGGCGCAAATTATTGTAGGCTCCACGCGAGAAGTTCTCGATGTCATCGAGTGGCTGGAAGCAGGCGCGCATATCGTCACCGTTATACCAGCGCTCCTGGAGGGTATGCTCGTTCATCCATATACCAAAGAAACAGTGCAGATGTTCCTGCGGGATGCTGCTGAAACAGAAAAAAGGCTTTGACAGCAATATGCAACATCTGTCGGCGGCGCAGGGCTGCCGCGCTCGCTGCCGATCATCGATGGTTTGCTGACCCTGTTCTTCGTGGGGAGGGACGCGCTTCAGCGTGCGGGCCGCGGGATATTGGCAGGCGCGCACTTCCAACAGGATCCTGCGGACGAACGGTGTCGAAACATCATCGAAGGGTGCTGCGCACGGGAGGAGCTCTTTTCTGACGACGAGGCGCTGGCCCCGACCGAGCATGAGAAGATTCTCGTGGTCAGCAATAGCATCAAGCCTTCTCCTGGTCAATGGAAAGCCGATGTGGAGGGTTTGCTTTCCCTGGCGCGGGCCGGTGAGACAGAGAGGGCGCGAGCGAGGCTGCAGGCGATTGTGGATCCCCTTAAGAATTGAGAAGTGGGAAGTGGGATGTGGGAAGTGAGAATTGAGAAGTGAGAAGTGAGAAGTGGGAAGTGGGAAGTGGGAAGTGAGAATTGAGGCATGACTGAGTACAAGAGTTTTGAGGAGATGCCAGTGTGGCAGAAAGCGCATAAATTGGCTGTAGAAATCTTCCATGTCAGTGAGCATTTCCCCCGGAAAGAAGATTATGGCAAGTAACGAAACCAAGAGCCACCTTCTGTATGCCCGAGACGTCGGTTACATCGAGGATCAGACCTGCGAGTCCCTGAGCCACAGAGTGGAAGAGGTCTTGTTTGATCTCAATTCAGTAATCAACACCCTGCGTCGCAATCTGAAATCTTAATCCTGGATCCTCGATTCTTGATTCTCGATTCTCAATCCTGAATCTTGTGTACTATAATTGGTAGTGGCGAAAGGAGGTGTTTCTCGATGTCCACAATGATTGCGATTCCGGACGAATTGGTTGAGCAAGTCAAATCGGTCGCCCGTACGGAGGCGTTGGAAAAATTCTTCATCAATGCGGCGCGCAAACAAGTGCGAGAGATCCGCGCTCGCCAGTTGCGCGAAGAATACGAGCGTATTCACCGCCGTCTTACCCCGCGCCAGGTCTACGAGAGAACGCTGGCTGGAGTCGTTGCCTATGAACTCAAGTATGGGCTTTCGTCCGACCAGTTCCTGCGGGACTTCGAAGCGGGTGTGATTGATGAAGACCGTGATGACTGGGTAGCCTTTTATGGTTGGCGGACAATGGCTTACGGATTGCGGCGTATGGAAAAAGAATATGGTTTCAAGCGTGAGGCGCAGTCCAGCCGAAGGTCCCCGTAGCGCAGCGGAGTGGGATGGCAGCGGAGTTGTATGCCGAAATCCTACTGGCTGAAGATGGCGAGGCGGTTGAGGAGCGGTATGCCTATGTCTACTACGATGCTGGAGGCAAACGTATCTTGCAGTACGATAACCGCAGCCATCATCCGGAAATCTCGACTCATCCACATCACATGCACGAAGGGCCAATTCCTACCTCTGGCGAGAAAGACTGTGCGGGGCCAACGGATATCGAGTTTGTGAGTTTCGAGACTGTGTTGGGACGGATACGAGAGCGGTTCTTCGCGTAGGCGCTCGAGGGTAACCCTGGTGGCACGTTCGCAGACTTTGCACTCTTTGCGGGAATTTTTTCCAAATGCTCCCGTGATCTGCGCCTCCCTCTCCCCTATGTCCCCGCGTCGTTTCTTCCCATCCCTCATCTACTGGCTCGACCGCCTGCACTGAGCTGCCATCCTGAGCCGAAGCCCTGAGCGTTCCTTCCTGGCACCGCCCGCCACCGTTCGTGCCGCCCTGGCCAGGCCACCAGGACAGGCGAACAACGGCGGCACGCCGGTGCGAGACGGCAGGCTCACCATGTAGCTCACGACGAAGCCTGGCGCGTGACCTGATCGAGCTTTCGGGTTATCAGGTCGGTCGTGATATTGACATCGCCATCACCGGACTTCGGCCGGGGGAGAAATTGCGGGAGGAACTCTTTTCTGACGACGAGGCGCTTGCCCCGACCGGGCATGAGAAAATTCTCGTGGTCAGCAACGGCGCCGAGCCTTCTCTGGGTCAATGGAAAGCCGAGGTGGAGGTATTACTTTCCCTGGCGCGGGCAGGTGAGACAGAGAAGGCGCGGGAGAGGCTGCAGGCGATTGTGGACCCCCCTAACTCGGACAAGCCAAAAAAGCTTTACCGCGAAGCCCGCTAAGAACGCGAAGATTTTTTAAAGGTTTTTCTTAGCGGCCTTAGCGTGCTTGGCGGTTCACTTCGACACCGTTCGTGCCGCGAACAACGGCGGCATCAGCGAAACGATCCTGTGGACGCCGGGTAGATCACGAATTTCACCTGTCATTGCGAGCGGAGCGAAGCAATCTCCTCTTTTCATGCGAAATTCTGCCAGATTCCCGTCTGAGATTGCTTCGGCGGAAGAACGCCGCCTCGCAATGACACTTGGCAGGAAGGAAGGGATTGCCCCGTCATTGCTCGTCGGCTGGTGTTGGTATCGTGGCTGTTAGCCGAAATCGAGCTTCGAGGATGATGAATGAACGTGTTACAACTAATCACAGCCTATGTGAAAGAAGAGAGGTAGAGCGTCATGAAAAGTGATAGATGTGAATTCTGCGAAGGAGAAATGGAACAACGGCGCATCTTAGCACGGTTCCGTTATAGAGGACAGACAATTTATGTCGAAAACGTGCCTGCCTGGGTGATCAAGAGCGACACCCCCGGACCGGTCTTCTATCGTGGGCTGCGCAAGAAAGAAGCATTTAGAATTGAGAATTAAGGACTCAGACGAGAGTAGAAAATGGCTTGAGCGCCTGCTTGTCAAAGGCGAATCAGAAACCGTGGAATTCAAGGAATCTCTGGACGAGGAAGCACTGGAGAGCGTCGCTGCATTCGCCAACGCCAGAGGCGGCACGCTCCTTGTCGGTGTGGCTGACAATGGCACCGTCAAAGGTGTGATGCTGGGCAAAGAGACGATACGCGAGGTGACCGAAAGCGCCCTCAAACCTATCCCCTCTCGCGGGCGCTATTTCAAGCGCGTGGGCAAAAGCAATTGCCAGATGACCGACGATGACCTGACGCGCACAGTCTTGGAAAAAGTGGGCATAACTTGGGATGAGGTGGTTGAGCCGCGCGCAACACTAGATGACCTCGACCCAAAACAACTGCGGAGGTTTCGCGCCTTGTGCAGTGAAAAGGGACGCCGTCCCATCCCATCTGGTGAGCGCGATGCTACGGTGCTGGAGAAACTAGGGTTACTGCGCGATGGGTAACCGCTTCGCGCCGCCGTGCTCCTATTCGGGAAAGAGCCGCAGCGCTTTTATCCCTCCGCGCTGGTGAAAATTGGGCGATTCCGCTCGCCAACGCTTATCGTGGACGATCGCGAGGTCGATAGCACGCTGTTTGACCAGATCGAAGGGACGATGTCTTGTTCTCCGCTGCGTCTGGAAGACCTCAAGCAGGTGCATCCGTCAGTACTGCGCAACCGAAAAATCGCCGAGATGTTCTTCTACATAGGGTGGATTGAACAGTGGGGCAGAGGTATTCAAAAAATACTCGACGAATGTGCAGCCGCAGGCTTGCCCGAACCTGAATTTGAAGAAAAGACGGGCGGCTTGTGGCTCACGTTCCGAAAGGACATCCTGACCGAAGAGCACTTGCGCTCGCGGGGGCTGAACGAGCGAAATGATATGCCCACTCCTGTGCGTTCACAATTCCCATTCCGCTATCCCATCGCGGCACATGCACACTGTTGGGCTGGCGAATCATGAAAGTTTTAGTTACTGGCGGGGCAGGTTTCATCGGCTCCTGGACGGTGGATTTGTTGCTTGAAAAAGGCTACCAGGTGCGCATCCTGGATAGCCTTCAGCCGCGCGTGCAACCAAACACCTCTTGACGGGTTTACATCTGGGCCTTACAATCTGTTGTACAACAAATTGTGATGGAGGTTCTGATGGCTGTCAAAATCATTCCTGTCAGTGAAGTGAGACAAAGAATAAAAGATATTTTGTCTACTCTGGATGCCACTGGTGAGCCTTATTATATAATCCAGTATAGTCGTCCGAAAGCCGTTTTAGTGCGTTATGAGGATTATAACGTCCTTGTCGAGCGTGCGACGCAGGGAACTTCACAGATCGTACGCCGCGCCGACGTTAGCGGCGGTGAGCCGATCATTCGCGGCACACGAATCACTGTCCGGCATATCGTCGAACGAATTGAGGCTGGACAAACGGTAGAGGATATCCTGGCTGCTTTGCCTCATTTGACTGCCGCTCAGGTTTACCATGCACTCTCTTACTATTATGATAACCAGGATGAAATCAATCGGCTGATCGAATCGACCCGGCCTGAGCAGCTCATTGTGGCTCAAGGTCTGCAGGTCGAGAAGATGGCTGAAGGGGTTGCCGAAGTCCACGATGAGGCGGGACGATGGTAGCAGAGCCGGGCCGCTCTGTTGCCCATCTATTTTTCGACGAGGATGTCGACGCGCGGTTGGCTGAGGCTTTGCTGCGGCGTGGTTATGATGTGCAAACCACAGTTGCGGCCGGGTTGTTGGAGGCCTCGGATGAGGAACAATTGGTCTATGCTATTGACCAACAGCGGGCGCTGGTCACCCACAATATCAGGCACTTTCCGGTGATTCATGCGGACTGGGTCACGACAGGTCGAACACATGGGGGAATTATCGTTTTGATTGGGAACTCAGCGATAGGTGTTTGGCTACGGCGGATGGCGGATGGCTGATGGCGAATGGCTGATAGCAGATAGCAGATGGCAGGTGACAAGATGAAGGTTTTGGTGACCGGCGGCGCGGGCTTCATCGGCTCCTGGACCGTAGATTTACTGCTGGAAAAAGGCTACCAGGTGCGCATCCTGGATAGCTTGCAGCCGCGTGTCCACCCGCGCGGCAAGCCATCCTGGATACCGAAGGAAGCTGAATTTATTCAAGGTGATGTGGCAAACAGGGATGATCTGGTTTTGGCGCTGGCAGGGATGGATTACGTCATTCACCTGGCTGCCTACCAGGATTACATGCCCGATTTCAGCACCTTCATCCACACCAACACCGAGAGCAGCGCGCTGCTGTTTGAATTGATCGTTACCGATCCAAAGCGTTACCCTGTCCGCAAGATCGTTTTTGCTTCTTCTCAATCTGTGTGCGGGGAGGGACGCTACTATTGCCCGGACTGTGCAAGGAGGAAGAATCTAGAATTAAGAATTGAGGATTCAGATAAGAGCGGGCGGGTCCATTCCTACTCGATCCTCGATCCTTCATCCTTCATCCTCACCCCATCTCCTCGCTCGATGGAGCAGTTGGAACAAGGGGATTGGAATTTACATTGTCCAACTTGTAGGGGATATTTAGAGCCTTTATTGATTGACGAGGGAGCGGTCAGTCCGGGCACCGCCTATGGGATTTCCAAATATGCCATCGAATTGCTGGCAGACCGGCTTGGCAGGCGATATGGAATTCCAACCGCCTGCATGCGCTATACGTACGTCCAGGGGCCGCGCAATTCATTCTACAATGCTTATTCAGGGATTGCACGCCGCTTTGCGCTGCGGCTGATGCACGGCCTGCCGCCTACAGTTTACGAAGACGGCGGTCAGCTCAGGGATTACGTCAACGTGAAGGATGTGGCGCGTGCCAACGTGTTGGTTATGGAAGATTCACGTGCTGATTTTGGAGTGTTCAACGTGGGTGGCGGACGGGCGGTGACCGTGCTCGAATTTGCTCGCATGATGCTGGATGCGTTTGATAGTGATCGAGAACCCCTGGTAGAAGGAGAATTCCGTTTGGGGGATACCCGCCATACGATCTCGGATATTTCGCGCCTGCAGGCATTGGGATGGGAACCGACGATCCCGGTCGAGCAGAACGTGGCTGAGTACGTGGCCTGGATGAAAGAACAGCAAGGAACGCAAGAGTACCTGGAAGAAGCCGAGCGGGTGATGCGGGAACAGGGGGTAGTGCAAAGGATCAAGGATTAAGAACTGAGAATTAAGGATTTAGAACTAAGAATCAAGGATTAAGAATTGAGAATTGAGGCATGACTGAGTACAAGAGTTTTGAGGAGATGCCGGTGTGGCAGGCTTGACGGCATGGCAGGTAAGGTATAAAATGTATCAAGAATGATACCGGCAGTATCGGATGTGAAACGAAATGGGTTCAGGCTGGAAGAGGTGTTGGGCGCACACGTTCCATGGCGCGTGTTGCGCGTATTGTTGGTGCGCCCTTATCTACGTTTCTCGCCCTCGGCCTTGGCGGCTGAACTGGCCACCTCCCGGGCCAGCGTACTGAGGACTCTACAGCCTTTGGCCGACGCTGGTTTGGTACGCGGCGAGGCGGGCCGATATCGCGCTGACACCGCGCAGCCGATGATTAGGGTCTTGTGGAAATTGTTCATGCTCGAGCGTGCTCGCAATTTACAACCCCGGTTCAAGAACGCGGTGGAGTTGTTCTTTCAGGCCGTCGCGTCGCAGGTGGAGGCATTCATTGTCTTTGGCTCGGTCGCGCGCGGGCTGGCGTCGCCGGAAAGCGACATTGACGTGTGTGTGATCGGCGAAGGTGTCGCCGAACGGCGTTTTGATTTCCCCCCTTATCGTTTTGAGGTGCATATCTACACCCGTGACAGTCTGGCGGCGTTGAGTGACCTGGTAGCCCTGGACGCAGTCCTCAACGGTGTCGTCCTGGCCGGTGGCGATTTTGTGTTCGATGTTCTCCGGGACCTGCGATGGTTTCCCAAGTCCTATCTGCTCTATCGCCTCAACAAGGTACGGCAGTTTCGCGAGCTGGCTGCCGCCTCTCGAGGGGAAGCCAAACGGTATTATACAGAGTTGGCCGACCTGGGTCTGAAGGAAATCGCCAGCGTCTTGTTTCAAGGTACGACCTTGAGCAAGCCAGAAGCGCGGCGCGGGTTATTGCCGGACCTGTCAATGGTCGAGGCGAGCCTGGCTCAGGCAGGAGACCAGATATGGCTGGCCTGGACTTGAGCCGCGGCGAAAGGTTGCTGCAGTCGGCTCGCGATCTGCTGGCCCAGGGTGACCCTTCGGCAGGCTCAGGGCAGGCTCTGGCCGGGGTGGCTGGACTGGCCTACCAGGCCTTCGAATCGGCGCTTATCGCCCTGACGCAGGAAATCAATGGGGCTGACCCTGGTAGTCATATCGCGCGGCGGGAGCGGGCCAAGCAACTGCTGGCTGAACACCGTGACAAAATTGACCGACTCTGGGAGGCACGGAACATAGACTTCTATGGAAACCCGAGCCTGCATCAGCCCAAACGAGAACTGACACGGGCCGAAGCGGAAGAGGCCCTCGACGCAGTCACCCAGATGTTCGCTGCGGCCAGGCAGATACTGACCGGTCGTTAATCACAATCAGAGGGGTGACATGTGTCACACTGTCTCCGATGTCTCTGCCTTGGCGTCCCTGGGCTGGTAGCCGACTGTTCCGGTCGAGCAAAACGTGGCCGGGTACGTGGCCTGGATGAAGGAGCAACAGGGAACGAGAGAGTATCTGGAAGAAGCCGGGCGGGTGATGCGGGAGCAGGGGGTAGTGCAAAGGATCAAGGATTAAGAATTGAGAATTGAGAATTGAGAGTTGGGAATTGAGACATGACTGAGTACAAGAGTTTTGAGGAGATGCCAGTGTGCCTGTCTGCGTGCGTACACGCACAGGCAGAGCAGAAAGCGCATAAATTGGCTGTAGAAATCTTCCATGTCAGTGAGCATTTCCCCCGGAAAGAAGATTATGGCAAGTAACGAAACCAAGAGCCACCTGCTGTATGCCCGAGACGTCGGTTACATCGAGGATCAGACCTGCGACTCCCTTGGCCACAGAGTGGAAGAAGTCTTGTTTGATCTCAATTCAGTTATCAGCACCTTGCGTCGCAATCTGAAATCTTAATCCTTAATCCTCAATCCTTAATTCTCTATCCTTAATCCTTAATTCTCTATCCTTGTACTATTCTTTACTAGCGAGAGGAGCAAGCAAATTGGCCAACATCTGCGTGACTGGCATCTGGCACCAGGGGACGGTGGTTTCCGCCTGCCTGGCTGATCTTGGGAATGACGTGCGCGGCGTATGTGATGAAAAAACCGCTGCGGGTTTGAACGCGGGTCAATCGCCGGTGCACGAGCCTGAGCTGCCGGAAATCATCCGGCGTAATATTGCCGCAGGAAGATTGCACTACACCACGGACTTTGCTGAAGGTTTGCAGGATGCGGAGTTCGTTTACATCTGCACCGACACACCGGTGGATGAGAATGATGACTCAGATCTTTCTACGATTTATGCTATTGCCGAAAACATTGGGCGAAACTTGAGGTCTGATATCGTACTCTGTGTGACCGCCCAGGTTCCCATCGGCACGAGCCAAGTTTTGGCTGATGTCGTGCGAAAATATGCTCCCAATCTCGAAGTTCATGTTGCGTATGTTCCTGAATTCTTGCGCTTGGGAATCGCTGTGGAAACTTTCCGGCAAGCAGACCGGTTTGTGATTGGTTGTGATGATAGAAATGTGGCCGAGCGGGTAGCCATCCTGTATCAGCCTCTAGAGCGCCCCATCCTTTTTACCGATATCCGTTCGGCGGAAATGGCCAAGCATGCCTCGAATGCATACCTCTCCACATCCATCAGCTTTATCAACTTGGATTCAACTCGTAAGTGCAACAGGTAGTTGGTAGAATACCTCGAAAGGTGTGAAAAAGTCAAGGCATTTTCTTGGACGGTGGTTGAGCTTATCCGCAACAGCAAAAGCTTCTTCGAAGGTGGTATTGGAGAAATTGGGTGCAGCCCATCAGATGTCCACCCCTTTGATGGATGCCGTGTGGCAGGTCAATGCCCAGCGCGCTAAACTTATCAGCCGGAGATTATCTTCCGCTTTAGGCGGTCTGGACGGCTATCAGATCGGCATCCTGGGGTTGACTTACAAGGCCGGTACCAGCACGATGCGGCGGGCCATCTCCCTGGATATTATACGCGACCTGATCGGGCAGGGGGCAGCCATCAAAGCATTTGACCCGCTCGCCAATCTGGATGAGGTAGATGATCTACCCCAGATGGAAGTGTGCGCTGACCCATATCAGGTGGCCATAGGAAGCAGCGCGCTCGTCCTGGTCACCGAATGGGCCGCGATCAACAAGTTGGATTGGAAGCGAGTGCGTGCCAGTATGCGCGATGACGTGCTTTTAGATACCCGCAACTTGCTTGACCCAGGCCTGATGACTGAGGCAGGTTTCCGCTATCTAGGCATCGGGCGCTAACTAGGTGTCATTGCGAGCGATAGCATGTCATTGCGAGGAGGGTCGAGTAGCCCGTGCTTTTCGGGCTTATCGAGACCCGACGAAGCAATCCCCAGTTGCGAGGAGACTGCTTCGTTCCTCGCAGTGACACTTGACCGCAAACAATGTCATTGCGAGGAGGGTCGAGTAGCCCGTGCTTTTCGGGCGTATCGAGACCCGACGAAGCAATCTCCAGTTACGAGGAGACTGCTTCGTTCCTCGCAGTGACACTTGACCGCAAACAATGTCATTGCGAGGAGCGTCCTTTGCGACGAAGCAATCT
>JBDRTP010000047.1:0-5233 GCA_043823965.1 Chloroflexota bacterium | reverse complement strand
ACCGGATAGACAAGGGCCGGGTCTTGGGTATACAGGTAGCCGGCCAGGAGCGGGGCCAGGATAGCCGTCAGCGAGTTGAAGGCCTCGGTGATTCCATAAGCCAGGCCCATCTGGGCCTGATGAATGAGCGGACGCACCTGGGCAAAGATCAACATGCGGGCGGCGCGGAAACCACCCAGCAGGAAATAGGCGGCCGCGTACCAGAGCGTGCTATCCCCGCGCCAGATCAGCAAAGCGAACATGCCGACCGAGGCCTGCGCCAGCAGGAATCCGAGCCAGGCGTTGAAATGACCCAGCGTCAGGTTGAGCAGGGCATTCCCCAGGCTGCCAATTGAACCAACCAGGCCGATCTCACCCAGCGAGAGTCCGCGTACGTTCTCCAAGAACTTGGGAGTGAACGGCTGGGGCAGGTACATGACGAACATGGCGATAAAGGCTACAGTCAAAAAGCCCAGAAAGCGCCGGTTCGAGAATAGACTGGCAGGCGGCGAATCTTGATCATGGCCGTCACGGGGTTGGGCGCGCAAGAACAATATTACCCCTAACGAAATCAAGAAGATAAAGGCCGCCACGAAATACACACTGCGCAGGCCGAAGCGGTCGCCGATCCAGCCGCCGCTGATCGGACCGATCACCGCCCCCAGGTTGAAGGCCGCCGAGGTCAGGGTCATGGCACGGGCGGGGGAAAGCTTGCCGCGCGCGGCCGTCACGTAGCTCCCCAAGGGCGCGGAGACGAAAGCCGTCAGGCCATAGAGCAGCATCCCAATGACGAAGAACGGGAGACTGCGCGCCAGGGCCATCACCCAGGTCGCCAGCAGGCCAAAGCTCCAGGCGGCCCACAGTAAAGGTCGCCGCCCGAAGCGGTCTGAAAGGTATCCAGCCGGGATGTGGACGATCATCATCGCCAGTCCGAATGCGCTCAATACGCCGGCGATGGTCATCGTGCTGGCGCCGAGCTGCTGGAGGTAAATCGGCTGGAAGAGGAAAAACATGCCCTCGCCCAGGCCCCAGGCGAAGAGCGAGAGGCAGATCAAAAGGAAATCAGGACTCATTGAATGGCCTCGATGGAAGATGCCGTTATTTTACCGCCGAGAGCGCAGAGTTTTTATTTTCTCTGCGTTCTCCACGAACTCTGCGGTGAGTTGACCCGGCAGATGAAATCCGCGGTGGCCTTGAAAACCAGCTCGCGCTGCGGCTCTTCGGTGATGACGTGCCCACTGCCCTCGATCCACAACATCTGCTTATCCGAGCTGCCCAGGTGCGCGTAAATCTGCGCCATGCTGTCCTTGACGACGTAGTCATCATCCCGCGAATGAATGAGCAGCACCGGCGCACGTACCTCCGGCAGCGATTCGTGCATCACGGCCATCAGTTGGTTGAGTTCGCCAACGGCGCGCAGCGGGTTTTTGGGGTAAGCCACGTGCTGCTTGAAGGCTTCCTGATCGAACCAGTCCGCGCCCGGGTCTTCCCTGCCCTTGGGCATGAAAGGAATGAAGCAGGAGATCTGCCTCACCCAGCGCAATCGCGGGTCATCCGGCAGTTTATACGGCGTGGACATGACGACCACACCCGCGATCCTTCGGGCTTTGCCCTCAGGACAAGCCTCAAGCCGCGTCGCCGTGACGAGGGACAGGATGCCACCCATCGAGAGTCCCACGAGGTAGATTTGCTCTGCAACACCCCGCAGTAGATGGTAACCATCCTCGACCGAGGCCAGCCAGTCTGTATATCGCGAGCGGAGCATGTCTTCAGGCTGGGTGGCATGTCCGGCCAGGCGGACGCCGAGACAGGAGAAGCCATGCTCGCGGTTCAGGTATTCGCCCATCCAGCGCATTTCCTTGGGCGCGCCGGTGAAGCCGTGGATGAGGAGGCAGCCGATTTTGGCATTTTCCCCGGAGCCGGGGAAGAAAAATGGTTCAGCAGTTGGGATGATTTGGGTCATAGAGATTCGAGAGCCGGGAATAGAGGATAGAGATTAATCGGCAAGATGTACAGGTAAATTATACCCGCACACCCCCCACCTTCCCCTACTTTTTGGGAAGATACCTCATTGTTGTGTTGGTAGTGGTATGCAAGTAAGTGATGTGGAGCGGGATGGCATCCCGCTTACCCTTGATTTGGCGGGATAACATCCCGCCCCACGAAGCACATCACTTATTTTGTACCACCACCGTTGTGTTTTGATCGAGGAATTGTTCCAGTTGTGTCAGGGCTGACGGCATATTCTGGCGCGCAAACCCGACCCGGAAATGGTTGCCGGGATGGTCGTACATGCTGCCGGGCAGCAGCAGCACGCCGCTTTCGTGGACGAGTTCATCACAAAACGATTCCACATCCCCTTTCAGCAGGCACGGAAAAGCGATCGGGCCTGCTTTGGGACGCACCCACGCGAAACGGTCAGCGCGGCGGGCGAAGAAATCATCCAGGAGGGCCAGGTTGCACTGGATGATCTGCAAATTTCGCGCCGCGAGCGCTGCGCGGTGGCGCAGGGCCAGCTCGGCCAGGAACTCGCTCGGCGCGCTGTTGCAAATGGTGGTGTAATCTTTAAGTGTGGCCATGCGATTGTAAATATCGACGTTGCGCGTGGCAATCCAGCCGATGCGCAGGCCGGCCAGCCCATAAGTCTTGGACGTGACGCCCAGCGAGACCGCCAGCGGGTTGACGTCGCAGGCGGACGGCAGGCGGCTGGCGGGGTCGTACTCCAGTTCGCGATATACTTCGTCACAGAACAGCAAAATGCCAAGTTCCTGGCAGAGCGCGTTCAGGGCGAGGAAATCGGGGCGCGGCATCAGGGCACCGGTCGGGTTGTGCGGCGTGTTGATGACCAACAGTCGAGTCGCGGGGCGCAGTATCCGCCTGAGCTCGTCCAAGTCGAGCGCCCAGTCATTTTCGACGCGCCCCTCCCAAAAACTGACTTCGCAGCCGATGCCCTTGGCAACCTCGAACAGCGACTGGTAACATGGCCAGTGAACAACGACATGGTCGCCAGGCTGCAGGGCAGCCTGCATGAAGAGCAGGATGGCCTCCTGCGCGCCGCTGTGGACGAGAACCTGCTCCGGGGTGATGGAATCGTAGATGCGCGTGATTTCCTTGCGCAGAGACGGCGCGCCGGACGATTCGGTGTAGCCCAGCCAGTGGCGTTGCAGCGCCTCGTCTGCGCCCGACTCGAGGGCCAGCAGGTCGCCCACCGAAAGCGACTCACAGTCCGAGCTGCACAGCAGGTAACGGGCACTGAATTCGTATTTGGCAAAGTAGCGTTCGAGCTTGAAGGGCGAGAGGTACATAATCGCCTGGGCAGTCCGCGTTCACTCTATCTAACGCGGCTCCAATATCAACCGGATACCATCCAGGATTTCAAGCACACGCCAGCGCGATAGCGTGCCAACGTATTCTTCCAAGCGGGTCTTATCCACCGTCAGTAGTTGCGTCACATTGGCCACGCTGTCTTTGGACAGATTGGTCTCTTTTTTATTGAGCAAGATATTTCCGGGCAGTTCGGCGCGTTTGAGATTGGATGTCAACTGGCAAACGATAACCGTCCGGATGCGGCTCTGGTTGAGCAAGTCATTTTGCACCACAACATGCGGATGACGGTAACCAGGTTCGGACCCGGAGGGAACTTCCAACTCAACCCAATAAATATCCCCCTGGCGGATCACCATTCATCCTCTATCGTCTCACGATAAGCCTTCAGGGATTTCTCACGCAATACCAGTTCAGCCGGATCGGGTTCATCGGCATAGGCTGCGTTAATCTGCGCCAAGAGTTCGCGGTTTTGCTGGCGCTTGATATACTCCTCCAATGCCATCGCGAACAAGCGACTGCGCGGCACTTTCATCTGGCGGGCGAGGTTCTCTGCTTCATCAAAAAGGGACTTTTGAACAGAAATGGCTGTTTTTATGTATTCCATAGGGTTATACCTTTTTTATACCGGGAGTATAACCGCTTTTGCCCACAAATGCAAGAAAAAAGGGCGGACATGCAGTTCCGCCCCTATCCCACTACCCGCAACTCACGCGGCATACAACTCAAGCAATCTGGATTATTATCACCCGTCAACGGCGACAATGTACTCTGTAAATACTGCTCTCCTGGCTTTTGCCCGTTTGGCCGTCTCGATCAGTTCGCGCAGCGTAGCAACGAGTTCATCTGTCGTTTCAGGCGTGAATGAGGCTTCGCCATCCTGAGGACATACCCAGGCAGGCACATTCGGCACACGGACGACAATTCCATCATCGCGATATTCGAATGTGGTCGTCCGCCATTCTTTTTTGGTTTTATGCTCACTGCAAACGGGAGCAGATTTTGTAGTCATACATCACCTTTTAGACTTGCGACGCCGTAAGGGCAGCGTTTCCCATAACGACCTATCGGGGATATAGGCCGTCACGAACTCAACAATACAAAATACAACCATTATTTTAGCACGAAAAGCAGTTTATCCCACGACCCGCAACTCCCGCTCCATTTCGCTCAAGCACTCTGCCCCATCCTCAGTAATCAGCACATCATCTTCAATCCGCACACCGTTGCGACCCGGCAGATAGATGCCAGGCTCGACCGTAAACGCCATGCCGGGTTCGAGCAATTGCTCGTTATCGCCGCGCATGTACGGCTCTTCGTGGCCTTCCAAGCCGATGCCGTGACCGGTGCGGTGGGTGAAGTATTGGCCGTAACCTGCCTTTTCAATTACCTCGCGCGCGGCTTTATCTACATTTGCGCAAGGCACGCCCGGTTTTGCAGCCGCGCGGCCGGCGGCGTTGGCCTCCAGCACAATCTGGTGGATCTTGCGGTACTCGGCGTCCACCTCCCCCACCGCGAAAGTGCGCGTCAGGTCGGAAATGTAGCCATCCACCGTCGCGCCCCAGTCCACGACGAGCAAATCCCCCGCCTGGAGTCTGCGCTCGGACGGCGCGGCGTGCGGATTGGCCGAGTTCGGCCCGCCGGAGAGGATCGGAGAAAAGGGCATTTCGGGCTGCGACCCATTGCGTAACAACCTGACGGTCAACTCGGCGGCCAGTTCTTTTTCGGTCATGCCGATTTTGATCAGCGGAAGGGTCGCCTCTAGCGCGGATTGAGCCACTTTGACGGCCTTGCGCATGGCGGCGATTTCACCCGCATCTTTCTTTATGCGCAGCGTAGACACCAGCCGGCTGGCATCCGGGAATTCGGCTTCGGGCACACCAGCCTGGATGTGCCGAAACTCCAGCAGGCGCATGGCGCGCGGCTCGAC
>JBDRTP010000046.1:0-3224 GCA_043823965.1 Chloroflexota bacterium | reverse complement strand
GTCAGCTTTAGGGCAAAATACAATCCGGAGTGTCGAAATGAAAGTATTGGCTGTCAGTGACCAGATTGATGAACGCATCTACACCCCCCAGGTCCGGGAGCGTTTCGGTGACGTGGATCTCGTGGTCGGCTGCGGCGATCTGGCCTACGAGTATCTTGAGTTCCTGGTTTCGGCATTGAATAAACCCTTGTTGTACGTTCCCGGGAATCATGACCCTCTTTATCAGCCAGGCTTGCCTGATTCGCGGGCGGAGGGATGTGTGTTTTTGGACCAGCAGGTGAGATGTGTGAAAGGCCTGGTCATCGCCGGGATGGGAGGCAGCATCCGCTACCATCCAACCCGGATCAACCAATACACGCAGGCACAGATGTATTTGCGAATGGTGAAGATCGCGCCAGCGCTGCTCTGGCAACAGCTTCGTTATCGCCGATCGCTGGACATTCTGATTGCCCATTCCCCGCCGCGCGGCATCCACGACGAAGACGACCGGGCGCACATCGGGTTCTCGGCGTTTACGGATTTCATCCGCATTTTCAAGCCGCGCTATTTCCTGCATGGGCATACCTTACCGATGGGCAACTTGGCGCCGCGGATAACACGGGTGGGCGCGACGACGGTCATAAATGTGTACTCCTATCATCTCATTGAGGTAGAACCATCGTGAGCGATGAACTGGCTTTCCGCGTAAAGGATGATTTTTCCCGCGCCCGCTTCAAGGCCTTCTTGAATGGCGTCCAAGCCGCCCTCACCGGCCAGCCGCGTACCTTGCTCTCTTATGATGAGGTCAAGGAGAAGCTGCGCATCGGTGGGCCGGTCTATCGCGGTGTTCAGACTGTAACGGTTAAAAAAATCGTTGGCAGCCTGAACCGCTACCAGCAGTTTGATCGGGCTTTCCTGCCGAAAAGAAGCGATAGCGCGGACCGCTGGCAACGCATTGACCGCGCGTTCTATGAAGATATCAGCCTGCCGCCGGTAGTGCTTTACAAGGTTGGCGAGGTCTACTTCGTGGTAGACGGTCACCATCGCGTCTCGGTCGCCCGCGAGCAGGGGCAGGTTTTCATAGACGCCGAGGTGCGTGAGTGCCTGACCAAAATCAACATCACACCCGACCTCCGCCCGGAAGACCTGGAAATCCTGGGTGAGAAGGTGAACTTCCTTGAACGCACCAACCTCGACCGCATCTGCCCGCAGGCGAACATCAAATTGACCATCCCGGATGGTTTCAGCCGCATGCTCGAGCATATCGCCGTGCATCGTTATTTTATGGGGCTGGATATGAAGCGGGATGTCTCTGAAGATGAAGCGGTTGCGCATTGGTACGAGGCGGTCTACCTGCCCATTATCAACGTCATTCGCGAAAGCGACATCCTTAGAGAATTTCCCGGCAAAACGGAGGGCGACCTGTACCTGTGGGTGCTCGACAATCAGCGTTATCTGTCCGAGACGGGTCACAACCTGATGCCGCCCGGCGAGGCGGCGCGAGAGTTCGTAGAAAGGATTGAATGACATGCGCCATCATCCACTGGCCGGGGTTTATTTGGAACGTTGGAAAGTTTGAACGTTTAAACGTGCAAACGCCCGTGAACACCTGGCGTCTCCTTCTCACCTCTCCTGCCCGCGGCGCGTGGAACATGGCCGTGGACGAAGCTCTGCTCGAAGCAATCGGATATTCTGCAACAGGTATTTAGCGGTATCGCTCTGCCTGCATGTTATACAGCCTGGCGTAGATGCCGCCCAAAGAGCAAAGTGTGTCGTGAGAGCCATACTCCATGATTCGCCCCTCATCAAGAACGGCAATCACATCTGCCATACGCACTGTGCTGAAGCGGTGGGAGATAAGCAGGCAGGTCCGTCCTCTGACAAGCTCTGTGAAGCGGTTGTAAATCTCATGTTCTGCCTGAGCATCCAATGCGGCGGTAGGCTCATCCAGAATGAGCATATCTGCCTGACGCATGAAAAGGCGGGCCAGAGCAACCTTTTGCCACTCGCCCTCGGAGAGCTCTGCCCCAGATGTCTCCTCAACGAAAATGCGACTGAGCATCGTCTGATAGCCCTGGGGCAGATTCTGGATGGCTTCGTGTACCCCTGCTTTTACAGCCGCCTGTTGGATCAGAGCCAGATCGTTCAGAAACTCTACCTTCCCCAACCCAATGTTCTCTTGCGCCGTGAAGGCGTAGTGCATAAAATCCTGAAAAATGAGACCTGTCCGCCGCCGCAGGTCTTCAGGATCAAACTCGCGAATGTCAATCCCATCCCATAAGATCTGCCCTTCTGTAGGATCGTACAGGCGGGTGAGCAGTTTCACAAGCGTGGTCTTGCCTACCCCATTCAACCCGACTATAGACAGACATTTGCCGGCCGGTATGTATAAATCGAGATTACGAAGAACCCAGGGATGCTGTTCGCCGTAGCGAAAAGAAACTCGGCGTAACTCGATACCCGAAGTCAATGCGGGGATAGGGCACGAAGAGCGGGCAATCCACACCGGTTGTGGTAGAGCCATGAGATGATCATATTGCTTGAAGAAAAGCGCCTGTTCATTCAAGTCGGCGAGCGCAACAACCATGCTGGACAAAGCACCCTGCAGGCTGCGCACGGCGTTGACGTATAGAGTGACATCACCCAGACTCAGCCGTCCCACAAACGCCTGGATCGCTACTACTCCAAAAGCGGCACTGAAAACCAGCGCCGAGAGGGCTTCCAGCGGCAGTTTCCACTGCAATTCGCGCAGGTCCTGGCGGTGCCGGGCTTCGTGAATCTTTCGATAGGTGCTCAGCAATCCATCGAGAAAGTGATCCACCAGGTCAAACAAACGAATTTCCTTAGCCGCCACACCATCAGACAGAAGATAGCCATAGTAGAATGCCCGCCGTTCCTCCGGGCTGAGTTCGAAAGCCAGGCCGAAGCGCTGGCGACCAAGTTTCAATTCCAGCCAGAGTTGGGGTAAGGCAGCTAAGCCAACCAAAGCGGCCAAGAGGGGATTGAACGCTATGAGTGTTCCCAGAAAAGCCAGCAAGGTGATCGTGCTCTGGAATAAGGTTGTCAGGATGTGTAGACCTTGAAGCGGGCCAAAGCGAGCACCTTGGCTGGCCAGCCGGAAGGTATCGTAGAAGCCGGGATTCTCAAAATAGGCGATGCCACGAAAACTGCCTATCTTCTTGTAGACCGCTGTTTCAACCGCAACGGTCAGTTTGCGTCCTAATTCTTCGTTAAGATAACGGCTG
>JBDRTP010000045.1:0-4251 GCA_043823965.1 Chloroflexota bacterium | reverse complement strand
AGACTGATAGGCAGGGAGAGAACGGATTTGATCGAGGAGGAAGTCCATAGACTGCAGGGGCGACCTCCACGGTCGCCCGGTATTGGGGGCAAGTCCTACAAACGTTTGGCGATCGCCTCGGCCAGGCGGGCGATCAATTCCTTGTCCCGTTCGTAATCGAACAGGCGCGAACCCAGAGTCTCTTTCGGATACGACCAGGGCAGGCCGCGCCGGATCTCATCCGGCTCGGACAGATAGCGCGGCACGATGTGAGCGTGCAGGGCCGGGTCCGAGTTGCCAAGGATGGCGTAGTTGATGCGGAAGGCATCGGTCACATCCAGCAGGGCATCGCCAACCGTGACCATGTCACACAGATAGACGGCACGCTGCTCCCGGCTGAGATCGTTGATGCTGCCCACGACCGGGCCGGGCAGGAGGATGGAATAACCAGGCAGGTGCTGCATGTCGCACAGTACCACCCAGCCGGAGGGCACGCGGCAGATGACGGTGGGGTTCGTCCCGGCCCGGGCCGTCTCGACACGTTCGTGGATGATGGTCATGCAGTCGCCCCGTTGAACTTGTTCATCGCCGCGTCGAGGCCTTCCATCACAAATGTCAACGCGGCATCCACGGCTCGGTTGAGCGTCTCGGAGATGAGCGCCATCTCGCCAACCGGGAAATCCTGCAGGACGTAATCGGGGGCCTGCATCTGCCCGGGCGGACGGCCTATGCCCAGCCGCAAGCGCGGGAACTCGTCCGTGCCCAGTCGCTCGAGGATGGACGCCATCCCTTTCTGCCCGGCCGAGCCACCATCCGGGCGGATGCGAATCGTGCCGGGTGGCAGATCCAAGTCGTCGTGAGCGACGAGCAGGTTGGTCAGCGGTAGTTTGCCGAAGGCCTGTCGGTAAAAGCGCAGCAGTCCCTGCACCGATTGACCGGAGAGATTCATGTAAGTCTGCGGCTTGGCGAGGATGATTTTATTGCCGCTATAAATCGCGCTCGACACCAGCGACTTGGATTGCAAACGGGTGAAGCGCGTCTCCAGTTTCAGCGCCAGCCGGTCAACGAGCATGAAGCCGATGTTATGGCGGTTCTCGCGGTACTCGCGGCCAGGGTTGCCCAGGCCGACTATGAGGAAGGTGTTTTCAGACATAGGTGAAGTAAACTGAAAAGCGTAAGATGTAATGGTCGCGCATTCGGCGACCATAATGGTCAGCGGCGGCGAAAGTAGCTGTACAAGCCAAAGAGAATGAAAAAAAGCGTTGCCACCAATGCCCCATATCCGAGGTTGACATAGACATCGCGTGCCGACAGCGCGGCGGGGTTGGCTGGGAGGGGTGTGGAAGTCGGATTCGGTGTGGCCGTCGGTGTGGCAGACGGGAGCGGGGTCAGGATAAGCGGCGTGACAGTCGGGGTGGCTGTTTCGATGGGTGTGTAGTTGCGCAGGCGCAGGTCCGGGACGGTAACGTCAAGGAAAGTCCCATCCGCGAGATAAACGCTCAGGCGCAGGGTATATATCCCGTCGGTGATGGCCGTCGTATCCCAGATAGCTAAAGTTCCGTCTACCACCGGCTGGTTGCTCGTTGAAATCACGAACCAGGTATTAGTCGGGTCACTCGCGTAAGCAAAGGAAATTTCCGCGCTGACAAAACCGGCAATATCACTACCACCGGTGATCGTTACCTGCCCTTGCAATACCTCTCCCGCCTGCGGCGAGCGAATCGAGATATCTGACGGGGTTGCTCGCAGCGAGACAGGCGCCAAATGCAGCGACCACGTTAACAAGGCAAATAAGATTGGCAGGACACTCGCAAACAAACGGGGCATATTATAATCGGAGAAACAATTCCAACAAGCCAGCCAAACATCCTGGGCGATTTTGCATTATCGAAGGACTACCCGGCAATCGCTTTTCTGGCTTACAAGTTCGCAACAGTGAAGTTTAACACGAAGGCAGATTAAGGTCAACCAGACATGCGTAAACATCTAAACCGATTACGAAAATTTGGCGCGCTCAATGAAGTCGAAAGATCCGATCCGTGCTTGCGCCGTAGCTGCCTGGGCCGGCTGGCCAGCATCAGCACATTTCTGGTCATTCTCTTATGCCTGGTGGCGTGGGTCATCGTTTTCTTGTCTCTCCAGAAATCCGGCCTTCAGCAGGTCATTCCTGCAAACAGCTTGACACAAGTGATGTGTGTCGCGTTCTTCGGCGGCCTGGCCTTCGTTGCCGCCGTCGGCGGATTGCTTGGCAATATCCTGAGACGTCTACTCTGGGCCATACTGCGCGAGAAAGACAAATAACTGGGGAAATTTGGGGGTATGCTATAATCACGGCATCACACCAACCCATAACGGAGGAGAGTATGAGCAACCTTTTATTCCCTTTTAGTGAAGAGCACGAGATGATTCTCCAGACAGCGCGTGCCTTCGCCCAGGAAAAGATCGCTCCTATCGCAGCCGAATTTGACGAAAGCGGTGAATTCCCGCACAAGACTATCCAAAAGATGGGCGAAATGGGCTTCATGGGGATTGAAGTGCCCGAAGAGTACGGCGGTGCTGGCCTGGACACCCTTTCCTACGTGCTGGCGTTGGAGGAGATCTGCAAAGTGGACGCGGCGCACGGCGTGGTCATGTCGGTCAATAATTCCCTATATGCATACGGCTTTCTCCACTTTGGTACGGAAGAACAAAAACAGAAATATTTACGCCCGGTGGCTTCTGGCAAGGCTATCGGCGCTTACTCGCTAACCGAACCGATGTCCGGCTCGGATGCCGGGGCGATGCGCAGCCGCGCCGTTCGGGACGGGGATTTCTACCTCTTGAACGGACGCAAGTCCTGGGTCACGAGCGCGCCGGTCGCAGATTACGTGGTCGTCTTCATGATGACCGATCCCGGAAAGGGGGCGAAGGGCATCTCGGCCTTTATCATTGAAACCGGCAAGCCCGGCTTCACGCTCGGCAAGAAAGAGCCAAAACTGGGCATCCGCGCTTCAGCCACCAGCGAGATCCTTTTCGAGGACTATCGCTGCCCGGTTGAGAACCGCCTCGGCGAAGAAGGCGACGGGTTCAAGATCGCCATGACCGTGCTGGATGCCGGGCGCATCGGCATCGCTGCGCAGGCGTTGGGGATTGCCGAGGCCGCATACGAAGCCAGCCTGGGATATGCCCGCGAACGCGAGGCTTTTGGGCAAAAGATCGGCCAGTTCCAGGGAATCAGTTTCAAACTGGCCGATATGAAAACACGCATCGAAGCCAGCCGCCTGCTGACCTATAATGCCGCAATCGCTAAAGAACGCTCGAAGACCAGCGGCGATCGTTTCACGCTGGAGGCTTCGATGGCTAAACTGTTTGCCTCCGAAACAGCCATGTTCTGCGCGCACGCCGCAGTGCAGATCCACGGCGGGATGGGCTACAGCAAGGAACTGCCCGTCGAGCGCTATTTCCGTGACGCCAAGATCACCGAAATTTACGAGGGGACAAGCGAGATACAGCGAATGGTCATCAGCCGGATGGAACTGGGATTGCGATAAATGAAAGCGATCCTTTTCCACACACACGGCGGCCCGGAAGTGCTGCAATACGCCGACTTTCCGGACCCTGAACCTGCTCCTGGTTACATCCTGGTCAAACTGCACGCCGCCGCGCTCAACCGCATGGATTTGTGGGTGCGGGACGGCTGGCCCGGTATCAAACTGGAATATCCCCACATCCCCGGCGCGGACGGGGCGGGGGAAGTTGTAGAGACCTCACAGGTCTCGAAGACCTGTGAGGTCTCATTAAAAATCGGCGACCGCGTCGTCATCAATTCCAATCTTGGCTGCGGCCAATGCGACTTTTGTTCGAATGGTCAGGATAACATGTGTCGCGACTGGCACCTGCTTGGCGAGACGATGCGCGGCACTTACGCCGAATATGTCAAAGTTCCGGCGCGGCAGTTATTCAAAATTCCACATGCTTTTGACTACCACCAAGCCGCAGCCGCCGCGCTGGTCTATCATACCGCCTGGCACTCGCTGGTGACGCGCGGCAAGGTGCAGTCCGATGAGATAGTGCTGATTATCGGCGCATCCGGTGGGGTGAATACCGCCAGCCTCCAGATTGCCAAATATCTTGGTGCGAAGGTGATAGTTGTCGGCGCAGGGAAAGAAAAACTTGCATTGGCTGAATCCCTCGGGGCGGATAGGCTGGTTGACCGCACGCAAGCCGAAGACTGGTCGAAGGAAATTTATCGCCTGACCGACAAGCGCGGCGTGGATGTGGTTGTGGATAACG
>JBDRTP010000044.1:0-9613 GCA_043823965.1 Chloroflexota bacterium | reverse complement strand
GTTGAGGCAGGCTCCTATGGATTACGACGTTATCATCGCTGGGGGCAGTTTCGCAGGGCTGGCCGCCGCGGCTCAGTTGCGCGGCAAGCGTGTCCTGCTCATCGAGCCGCATGCCATCGGCGCGGTGCAGACCTCGGCCTGCGGGACTCTGCTGGCAGTGCTGGAAGCCACCGGAACAATGGACAGCCTCTTGCAGATCCATGATCGTTTCGTGATCCATTTGGAAGACCGGCCTTACGAATTTCCCCTGCCTTATCCATTCTGCACTTTTGACTATCGCACCTTCTGTGATCGTCTGTTTCGTCAGACCGATGCCGAGCTGTTAAATGCTTCAGTGTTAGGCCATCAAAGTCACCTGGTTTACACGACCAAAGGTGTGTTCGATGCCGAAATATTGATAGACGCCACCGGCTGGCGCGCTGCGCTGGCGGCGAATGGCCGGCAACAGGCCGAACCGCATACCGGTAAGAGTTTCGGCCTGGAGACGGTGATCCCGGTCGAGAAACAGGGGTTGCACTTTTATTATGATAAACGGAAATTGGGCGCTTATAACGTCGGCTGGTTGTTTCCGACAGGCGGGTTTTCAAGGGCCGGCTTCGGGAGCTATCGCGGCGCAACTCGTTTGAACGCGGCCCTGAACGGCTTTGTCCGCAATTACTTCGGGTGTTCTTCGAACGGCATCCACGGCGGTTACTGGCCTTACCATCGTCAGCCGGCGGCGACCGGGCATGTCTTTCGGATCGGGGACGCGGCCGGGCAGTGCATCCCGTTAAGTGGTGAGGGCATCCGCCCGGCGCTGTATTTCGGCGCGATGGCAGGCAGTCTGGCGCGGCGCGCGCTCAACGGAGAAATGCGCGTCTCAGACGCCTTACATATATATCGAGAGGCAAGCAGGAAAAGACTTGCCATACCCCATTACCTGCTGCTCGCTGCGCAGAAGATCATTCCCGGTTTGCCCATGAGGTGGCTCAATGGGCTGACCAACCTGGTCCATAGCCCGGACGTATTAGACCCTTTGTTGCGCTGTTACTGGAATGTGATCGATCCGGACGCGCTGGCGTTACTCTGGCCTGGTGATTCAACCAGTATGAAATTCTCATCCAGATTGCATGTTCAGAGCGATCTTGTTTATCCAGGGAGGAGAGTACTTTGAATTACCTCTTACTTCTGTTCATCTTTGGCATCTTACCCCTCGCTTCACTCTGGCTAATCTGGCGGCGTCTTGTCCGCCGATACCTGGGCAGCCTGCTGGTAATTGTCGCCCTGATCCTGCTGGTCAGCATCCCATGGGAAATGATGACGATTGACCGCATCTGGTTTTACTCGCCGCGCGTGATTTTGGGGCCGCGCCTGTTCAACCTGCCGGTGGAGGAAATAGTTTTCTTCATCATTGACGGCTTGCTGGTGGGGACACTGGCGTTGCTGTTGGAAGAAAAGCTCCATGTTCACTCCTGAGTTTCTGCTTCGATTTACGTATCTCATCATGGAAGCCTACATCATCGGCGGTGTGACAATTGTGCTGTGGCCTGCCCACTTTCGCTTCCTGTGGGAGCGGCGTTGGATCATCCTCCTCGGCACACTGCTTGTCTCGGCTTATGCCCTTCCGCTGGACGCGTGGGCAGTGGCGCGCGGCTGGGGCGGTTTCAACCCGGCCTATGTCTCTGGCATCTACTTCTTCGGCGGCTCGCTATTGCTGGAAGAGATCATCTTCTGGCTGGGCACTTCGTTCGTGACCATCTCGGCAGTGCTCATCTTTGCCGAACTCGAACGGCGCGGCGTGCCTTGGTGGGTACTGCCGGTCGGTGTGGTTCTGCCAATTGAATGGCTTGGCGGCCTGACCAGCGATTCAACAACCTCCATCGGCGCTCCAGCCAGATATCCTGTCCACGATACCAAGACCTGATCCGCATACGCAATATTGCCTATGTTCAGATTGGCAAAGTGGCGCTGGTGAGTAGAGGTTACGCAACGTATCATCAGAGGAACGAATGTAGTTTGTGAAATCTGCTACGCCCGAATACCAAGTTATGACCGTTACCCTGACCAAACTCAATTGCCCCAGTTGCGGCGCGCCGCTCGATTGGGATGGAACGTACGGCAAGCCCGTGACTTGTCCCTATTGCGGCTCGACCTTCATGCCTGGCCCGACCGATGTGGATGATGTATGGCTCTTTACGGACCCGGTAGCGCGCGCCCGCTTTGAGTTCAACGGCACACTCGATACGCTTGAGCACGACATCCGCTATGAAGTCCTGCGCGGCGGGACGTGGAGTGACCTCGACCGCCAATGCAAGCGCGAACTCGACCTGCTTGAGCGCGAGGGCGCTATCCGCAAACTTGCGTCTTTCTGGAGTCTCTCGCCTTTCCCACCTGTGTATCGTGCAAAGCAGGATGGTGAGTTGAATCTCGGCGGCAAACGATTCCCGTTTCTCAAAGGCCAGGAACTCGTTTGGGCCTGTCCGATGACCCGCGATCGTTTTGAACTGGATGATCTCATCCTCATTGGCGACTTCGCCTCCGAGCGCGTGCAACGCATGTGCGGCGAGATGGCTCAGGCGATGATGGGACGTATGAAAACCATGATGGAGGATTGACCCATGTACAATCTGCTCAAATCCCTGCTTGGCACGCCAGATTTCATTTCGCGTGCCGACACAACCGCCGACAGCCCCGACCCCGACCCGAATGATGTGTGGGCTTTCACTGATCCTGATGCTCGCGATGAATATGCCCGTGATGGCAAACAAAAGCGCCTCGAGCAGGATATCCGCTTCGAGGTCATGCGTGGAAGCGAATGGCAGGCGGATGAATTGGAATTCAAGTCCGAAATCCGCCGCCTGTTGCGTGAGGGTGTCATCCGCGACAAGGGCGCGTACTGGTTTCGCAGTCCGCATCCGACGGTGTATCGCGCCGAGCGCGACGGCTCGTTGGCTGTGGCTGGAAAAACATATCGCTTTCGCGCCGGCGATGACATCGTCTTTCAGTGCCGCATGGAACGCGATGAACGCCGCGAGGACGCCGGCCCCGTACTGGTCGCCCGCCTGCAACCCACCAAAAACGCGAGACTGTGCGGCGATATGTCCGGTGCCATGAAGGGCATGGGTGGAATGGAGTAAAAATGGCAAAACGATCAAACACACTTAACTTTATCGAAACCGGCACAGACGGCCCAACGCTGGTCTTTATCCCCGGTCTGAGCGGGACGACGCGCTACTGGCAGGGAACGGCTGGGCGCGCTCGAAAAGAATTACCGCATCCTGCTGGTGGACCCGCTCGGCTTCGGCGATTCGCCCAAGCCCTGGTCGCGTTACACGATTGATCGCCACGTGGATGCGCTTTACCAGACCTTGAAAAACGAAAATCGATTTGTGCTGATCGGCCATTCGATGGGAACACTGCTTTCCATCGCTTATGCGGCGCGTCATCCAGAACAAGTGGAAAGGCTCGTTCTGTTGAGCATTCCTTTCTTTGGCGGCGCGAAAGAAGCCCGCCGTTTCTTCAGCAGCCAGCCCATTCCATACGGCTGGTTTTTCGCAAATATGGCGCTGGCCGCCATCATCTGTATCATCACCCGTCGCGTCTTCGGGCGGCTTGTGCTTTACTTTCGCCGTGACCTGCCGCGCGAAGTCGCGGCCGATATCGTCAAGCATTCCTGGCGCTCATTTACTTCATCGTTTTGGGAAGTCATCTGCAATTACGACGCAAAGCGGGATGCTGACGCGCTGGGCGATCTTCCTGTTTTGTGCATTCACGGCGATCAGGATGATACCGCTCCGCTGGCTGGCGCGCTGATGCTGGTAAAAGAGCGGCCAAATTGGCAGGTGCATGTTCTGCCTGATGTGGATCATCATCCCTGGTTGTGCGCGCCTCAGATCTGCCAAGATGTTGTGGCCTCCCCGTTTGCACCCAATCACGGAGAGTCTTATGTGAATCCCGTCAACCTTGTACAAGTTTGGAAGGTCACGGTCACGCCATAGAACACGAAAATTGTGATGGGTAAAGTCGATCTGATTAGAGATAGTTATGAACCTTTTGCCTGCCTTCATAGTTACTGGCATCATCGCTCTATTAGCTGCCTTTGCAATGGTTGCTACCCGGAATATGGTTTACAGCGCTTTATACATGGTAATAGTCTTCCTGGCTACAGCGGTGATCTACATCCTTTATCAAGCCCCTCTGATTGCCATGCTCCAGATTACAGTGTACGCAGGCGGGATCATGGTGCTGTTCCTGTTTGTCATCATGCTGATCGGAACAGAAAAGATGATTCATGAAGAACATCTGCGCTGGCATCGGCCTTTGGCATTTATTTTGACTTTCGCATTGGCGGTAGAGACCGCTTACCTGGCTATCTATAGACTCGGTCAGCCAACCCAGGCTCATGTTAACCAGGATTTCGGTAACCCAAATGAGATAGGGCTGGCGTTGTTTCAAAAATATGTTTTGCCGGTGGAGGTTACTTCCGTATTACTTCTAGTGGCAATGGTAGGCGCAATTGTCCTGGCGCTCCGAAAGGAGAAAACGAAATGATCCCGCTCAATGATTCGCTTTTGCTGAGTGCGGCGCTCTTCGCGATTGGAGTGGTTGGATTCATTATTCGCCGCAACGCGATCATGATTTTCATGTGTGTCGAGTTGATGCTTAATGCGGCCAACATTCTTTTCATCGCCTTTGCCCAGGCATATGGACAAATAGGTGGACAGATCTTCGTGTTCTTTACGATCACTGTCGCTGCTGCTGAGGTTGCCATTGGGTTGGCATTGATTGTGGCGATTTACCGTTCACGCCATACATTGGATGTGGATGAACTAAGCCAATTAAAAGGGTAAGAATTAATTGTTTAGGAGGTGATGTCTTATGTCTGCAAGTCAAGTCGTCTTTCTTTTCTTTGCCGGGCTAATCGTGTCTGGCGCATTGATTGTAGTCACTGCCCGAAATCTGATTCATGCTGCGTTGTGTATGGCGCTCTGCTTTCTCGGTGTGGCCGGATTGTTTGCATTGCTGGATGCTCCGTTTCTGGTGGTCGTCTCGATCATAATCGGCGCCGGAGGAATATCGATCCTGATCATCTTCGCTATCATGCTCACGCGCGGAGCAGGCATGGGAGATGCGCCCTTGACGAATCGCTGGCCAATGGCGCTGGCGATCAGCCTGGTGTTCTTCGGCGCGTTGACGGCCATGCTTGTATCCTTTCCCGTCCCCGCCACTCTCACGCCGCTGGGGCAGGATACGGTTTCCGCGCTTGGTATAGCCTTAGTAGATCCCAACCAGTATTTGCTCCCATTTGAGATTGCAAGTGTTTTATTGCTGGCCGCCTTGATCGGCGCGGTATACGTTGCAAGCGGCAAGCAGTGAAAGGATTTGTATGTCTGTGAATCTAAGTTTCCTCGGCGCGGCCGGGACCGTGACCGGCTCCCGGTTTCTGCTTGAAGTGAAAAGCCATCAGTATCTGATTGACTGCGGCCTGTTCCAGGGAGGGCGTTCAGAGAAAGCCTTGAACTGGGAGGCGTTTCCCGTTCCTCCTGACCGTATTAATGCAGTTCTGCTCACCCATGCCCACATTGACCATGTCGGCTACCTGCCCCGTTTAGTGCGACAGGGATTTCGCGGACCTATTTATGCTACAGAAGCGAGTCAGGCTTTGTTGCAAATCGTCCTGCCGGATTCAGCGCATCTGCAGGAACAGGACGCGGCCTATGCAAATAAAAGCGGTTACAGCCGCCATAAACCGGCGTTGCCTCTATACACTGCCGTTGATGCTGAAGAGACGTTGAAGTTGATCCAGGGAATTCCTTTCGACCATCCACTCGGATTGGACGGAGTTGCCGCCACTTGGAGACCAGCAGGACATATCCTGGGGTCGGCTATTCTGGATGTTGAGATCTCAAACGGCGGTGGTTCGCGCCATGTGGTCTTTTCAGGCGACCTGGGCCGATATGATAGTGAAGTGATGCGCCCGCCGACCAGCCTTTCTGAGGCAGATGTTTTGCTGATCGAATCCACTTATGGCGACCGTCTTCATTCTGATGAACCAATTCAGAATATCTTAGCCGAGGCGCTGGATTACACTGCGCACCGCGAAGGTGTCCTTCTCGTCCCGGCCTTTGCGGTGGGCCGCACGCAGGAAGTCCTTTACCACATCCGTCAGTTGCAGGAAAAAGGGCGCGTCCCCAGCCTGCCGGTCTTTATTGACAGTCCCATGGCAGTTGAGACCAGCCACATTTACTGCCGCTTCGGGGACGATCACACTCTTGACGTCAATCTGCTGATGGACGACCGCGAGTGCCCGCTGCGCTGCCGTGACACTCACTTCGTGCGCGATGTGGAAGAATCTAAACTGCTCAATACGCGCCCTGGCCCGGCCATCATCATCTCAGCCAGCGGGATGTGTAATGGTGGGCGCATTTTGCACCACTTGAAATGGCGTTTGCCTGATAAACGTAACGCGGTATTTTTCGTTGGCTACCAGGCCGAAGGGACGCGCGGGCGTCTCCTGTTAGAAGGCGCAGCGGAAATCCGCATCCACGGTGAGAAAGTCCCGGTGCGGGCGCGCCTCTTCCAAGCCCACGCGCTGTCAGCCCATGCCGACCGCGACGAGTTGCTGCGCTGGCTGGACGGCTTTTCGCAGCCGCCCCGGCAGACCTTCATCGTCCACGGCGAACCGGCCAGCAGCCAGGCGCTGCGGGAGCACATTCAGCAGCGTTTCGGCTGGAACGCCGTCCTTCCAAAGACCGGCGAAACCTACAAGGTCGCATAAGCCCTTGCAGAGCAGACGATGACGCGCCCTGAAATCCCCGTCGCGATCGGTGGAAGCCATATGCTGGAGCAGGGCGGGCTGATAGCGCTGATGTCCAGCCTGCCTGGCTTGCGCGTCGTACCACTGGACGCGCTACTTCCGCCGCAGGTGTTAGTCTGGATTGACAGCGCGGGCGCCACCCTCGAGCTCCCCGCCGGTCAGCTCCGAAACCTCCGTCCTGCTGGTGGTCCCCGCGTTTATTTTCTGCCAGATGCGGCGAGATGCTTTCTCGCCCTACTTTTTGGACAGCCAGTTGTATTACTAAAGCGACATTTCCCTTACGAACGTTCCTCTGAACGATCCAGCAAGGCTTTAGCTTCTCCGCGCAGTCGCGCCCTTTGCAAGCGGTATTCTTTTTCATCCACTTCACCGCGTTCGTGAGAATCGTCCAGGCGGGCAATTTCAGAGATCACATCATCCAGAGTTCTTTCACTCGATGGTATATCCATCGCAGTCTCTTCATCTGTATCATCTTCCGGCCTGCGCCACCACCAGATACCCACGCCGATCATCGCCAACCCCAGGAGGATACCGCCCAGGGCAAGCGGCAATGTCTTTGTACCGTACGCGTTTTCCCCCTTCAGTTGGGGTTTTCCAGAGAACGACACCTGCACGGTTTGTCCCGCGCCGATCCCCGTATATGAATAAACCAGATAGGAGGAACCGTTGTTCAGGGTCATGGGTTGAGAAGAGGATAACCCTGCCCCCTGCAGAGTTACGCCTACGTCTTCAGGTAGAAGGAAGTTAATTGCCTGGATGTTGACCGGCGCAGTGTAAGTGTAAAAATAGTCATCGTGGAAGGGCGTCAGGTACGTGACCATGATTTGTGCGGAACCCTCGCCGGGCATCAAGGGGTATGTGTCTGCAAACCCGCCGGTAAATTTGACGAAGCGATCCTGCTGGTCGGGTTGGAAAAAGATGAAGTCCGCATCGACAGGAAGGGGGAAACGCAGGGTGGCTGGTTGGCCATCATCCAGTGTGACAGCATCTTTGACGGTACGCTCACCCTGGTTAGAAAAGATGTAGATCTCGGTCGTCTCCAGGCCGTCTTCAGCAAAGTCGAACAGTACGTGCATTTGATCTATTTGCACAGCAGACAGATCGGTGGTTGTTTCATAGACCGGCACGTCCAGTTCCAGTTGGCTTGAGCCATCCACAGCAGGGACAGTATTGGAGTAGTAGGCAACGTCATCATAAATTGTCATCACGGCATATAACCGTCCCGGTTCTAAAGCCACTTCGGTAAACCGGAAGGTGCCATCCGGTTGAGACTGTGCATGCAGCATGCCCAACTCCACATACTCTTCGTCCCAAATGTGCAGCATCACCTCCAGGCTTTCCGCGACGATGGTGCCCTGGTTCTGGTTAACAATTACTCCCGTAACTTCACCGGTTGCGGCAGGAGGTGTTGGCGTCTGGGCGTTTGCTGCTGTGGGGCTGACGCTCCACGCGAACAAAATCACGGTCATGAGTACCACGAAGTATTTTTTCATGATACTGCCTCGGCCTGGATTTTCAACTGCTTACCGCATGATGAGCAGAATAGATCGCCTGCTTTTATATCCCCTCCGCAGGAAAGGCAGGAGGCTTCCACTGCCGTTCCACAGCGCGGGCAGAAGCGGATACCAGATTCAATTAATTCTCCGCAGTGTGAGCAGACAGGGGCCTTTGCCTTCGAGGCTTTACGGGCCCGGAGCAGGGCTTCGATCTCATCGTCTTTGTCATCCTGTGCGCAGCACCTACTCGGCAAGTATTGTGCGGCCTCAGCCACCAATCGTGCCCGCAGGCTGGCGTAATCTTCCTCGCTCACCTTGCCTACCTGAAAATCGAAATCAAGGTCGCGCAAAGCAGATAGAACCGCAAGCCGCTGCTCATCCGGGTCAATGTGCTTCACCACAGGCTTTGCAGATTTATTTCTACGCGCTTCCCGAAAGGGCTTTGCTACGAACGGTGCGGAGATGACCAGCATGGCCAATCCGATCAAAACAGCTCCAAGGTCCATGATTTACACTCCACTTTACTTCGCTTCAATCCAGTTCACGAAGTTCCTGTTCGATCCGCGCCAGTGCTTCTGGAGAAACCTGCGGATTTTGCACAACAGGCGCGGCGGTTTGTTTCCTCGACCGCCAGCCTTTCAAGATTTCGTAGGTGATCCACAGGCCAAGCAATGCGGCAATGACTGGGAACAACCATACCAGCGAAGTAAACCCTCTCCGCTGTGGTTCAGCCAGTACACGCTCGCCGTATTGGGCAACGAAATAGTCAATCACCTGCTGCTCTGTCCAGCCTGCGGACAACTGGTCACGGATCTGTGCTCGCCAGTCCTGGCAGGCCTGGGTCTCGCATACGTCCAGTGGGGTGTTGGGGCAAACCGGGCAGTATAACTTTTTGGCAACGCGGTTGACATCGTCGTCCGTAGGGTAACCAGGTGTACCTTCCTGGGCGTAGGCCACGGCGACAGCATAGAAACTTGCCAGCAGTATCAGCAAAACCAGGATGAGTTTGCGTTTCATGCTGCGGATCATTTCAGGCCTCCTGAGTTGTAGGGATGGACGTCAGTGTCCCGGGTTTGAGCACGTAGGAGGCTTCGCGCTGCCCCGGTCCGTTCCAAGCTGCAATGATCGTACCCAGGATCATAATAAGCCCGCCAATCCACACCCAATTGATCAAGGGGTTGATGTAAATCTTGAACGTCGCCAACTGGTCATTGCCAGACGAGTCCCACCCGACCAGCAGTACGTAGACATCCTTGCCCGGGGTGGAGTACACACCCGGAACGGTGACCGGCTGTTCCTGGACGACAAAGTAATCCCGCCG
>JBDRTP010000043.1:0-3194 GCA_043823965.1 Chloroflexota bacterium | reverse complement strand
CATCCGCTGCGGGGCCTGCGTGGAGACCTGTGAGCACGGTGCAATCTCGTGGAACGGCCAAGGCCCGCTCACGGAGCGGGAGAAATGCGAACAATGCGGGGCCTGCGCGGAGGTTTGCTACGCCGAGGCGCGTCAGGTCGTCGGCCGCGAGATGACCGTCGTCCAGGTGCTGACCGAAGTCGAGCGCGACATCCCTTTTTACGATGAGTCAGGCGGCGGCGTGACTTTATCCGGCGGCGAGCCGCTTTCGCAGCACGACTTTGCGCTTGGGCTGCTCGAAGCCTGCAAGGAAAAGGAAATCCACACCGCACTGGACACCGGCGGCTTCGCGATCTGGGATACCTTCGAGCGCCTGCGCGGCTGCGTGGACTTGTTCCTGTACGATCTCAAACTGGTGGACGACGAAAAACATCGTCAGTTCACCGGCGTATCCAATGAGCGCATCCTGGCGAATCTGCAAGCCCTTTCGCAGCACGGACACAAAATCATCCTTCGCGTGCCCATCATACCGGGGATAAATGATGACGAGGAAACAATCCGCCAGATCGCCTCGTTCGCGGCCTCTTTGCCCCACTTGGACGGTATAGAACTGTTACCGTATCATCATATTGGCGTTGACAAGTACGCGCGGCTGAATAAAGCCTATTTGTTGCCCGATGCTCAACCGCCTTCCGAGGAAAAGATGGCTGAACTCTCACGATTATTTTTTAATACTATTCCTCAAGACATCTCCTGCCGTCCGGTCAAGGCACGCAGCAAAGTATTCTGATCGGCATATTCCAGGTCTCCGCCGACGGGCAGGCCGCGCGCCAGCCGTGTCAGATGGACATTCAGCGGCCGCAACTGCTGGCGCAGGTATAAGGCCGTGGCATCCCCCTCCATGCTGGGATTGGTCGCCAGGATCACCTCCTTCACCTCGCCGCGCCGCACGCGTTCGATCAAAGGTTTGATCTTCAGGTCATCCGGGCCGATGCCCTCGATAGGCGAAAGCACGCCATGCAGAACGTGGTATTTGCCGCGATACGCGCCTATCCGCTCGAGGGCCAGCATGTCCAGCGGCTCCTCGACCACACACAGCACTGAGCCATCCCGCTGGGGACTTTCGCAAATATCGCAGCGCTGACGCCCGGCAAGAGTTATGTTGAAGCACTCCTGGCATAAGCCGGTCTTGGTCTTCAATTCGGTCAAGGCCTCGGCCAATTGGCTCGACAACTCCTCTGGCGCGCGCAGCAGGAAGAAGGCCAGCCGGGAGGCCGTCTTTGGGCCAACGCCGGGGAGACGTTCAAGGGCGAAGATCAGGTTTTGGATGGGGTCAGGCAGCATAGCGATTCAGCGAGTCAGCGATTCGGCGATTCGGCGAGTCAGCGATTGAATGCTAGAACGCTAGAACGGTAATCCACCCGCGAGAGGTCCGAGCCGTTCTGCCGTCAGTTCACGGGTTTTGTCGAGCGCCAGATTGACGGCAGTCAGAATCAAATCTTGGAGCATCTCCGCGTCGGCGTCCTTCAACAATTCAGGGGCGATCTCGACCGCGGTACACTTCTGGTCGCCGGTCATCGTGACCTTGATCGCGCCGCCGCCTGCCGTCGCCGTGACGCTCTCCTCGGCCAGGCGTTCCTGAGCCTCGGCCAATTGCTGCTGCATTCGCTGGATTTGCTGCATCATGCCGCCTTGCTGTCCGCCTGCCGGACGATTGTAACCTTTTGCCATAAGATACTCCTGAAAGTTTTTGAGGATTATTTTTAATCCCACCACACAGACAATACTACCTGCGACTTTTTTTCGAACCCTTCGCCAGATGCCCCCATTAAATCTACCGCGCTCGAACTGCCAATCCAATGCACTTCATCGGCATTGAATTGCTCCCTGACCAATTCCTCCAATGAATGCTGATACCCATCCTCGGCGTAAATGTAAAGCGTATCTGCGTGCCAGCAATCTTCTTCCATATCACGAAGCGAGATCAAATTCAAGGGCATCAACGCAGCACGCCACATCCTGCGGTTTTCCTTCAACAACTCCGCAATTCTTCTGCCATCACAAAAATTAAAATTTGTGCGCGCGATCACTTCGAGCTGAAATTTTTGCGCTTTGCTTATCTTGCTTGAATATTTTCGGGGCGCAATGTTTTTTATCTGTCTCACTTCGACAACAGGCGCGTTCTTTTCTCTCTTCGACAAGCTCAGAGCAACGCTTTCATCATTCTTCTTTGCAGGCATTTCCTTCTTCACAGCCATCACCAAACCTCCTCACGCAACACGCAACACGCAATACGCAGTACGCAGTACGCACTACTCTTGAATATCCACTATCTCACCGCCGGCTTTCAGCGCCGCCGCCACCATGCCGTCCTGCTTGACATCCGGAGGGGTGCTTTGCTTGGCGTTCGAGACCCTACAGCGAACCGTAAGATTTACACCGAGCACCTCAGCAATTACCCTGCGTGTGGCATCCAATTGCTCGGGCGTGTCCATTTTGGAACGTAGCAGGTCACTGGCAAAACCGAGCATCAGGGTGCCTTCCTTGATCTCGAGCAGCTTGCACGAGTTTAGCAAGGCTTCCAGGGCTGGGTTCTGCGGTCGGATGGTCCCCCGGACTTGCCGCCAGGCTTTGGCAACCTGGTCGAGGCTGACGGCACCTGCCGAGCAGGTGCTGCGCATGGCTGACTTATTCTCTGGAGCGGACTCCAGCGGAGGTGCGGATGGCGCACTCGAGGCTGCTGGAGGCTTGTCCTGGAGGCCTTGGGCGGGGCGTGACACCGTTCGTGCCGCGAACACCGGCGGCACGTCGGTGCGAGACGGCAACGAATTGCGGGGCGGGACCTCGGGTAGGCTACGCGTCTCCGGCGGCTTTTCTCCACCCGTTGCTGAAGGCCTACCGGCGGAGGGAATTCCGAGGGCTTGCGGGTTCTCCATGGCCTCGGCCAGAGCCAGTTCCAAGGATAGTGACGGCTGCCAGCCGCCGCGCAGGTCAGTGGCCGCGGTGTTGAAAAGACGGGTCAGGCGCAGGATTTCCGGCGCGGTCAACGCTCCGGCGTGGCGTTTGACCTGCAAGCGCGTATCCGCCCCCAGGTCCACTTGCGCTTCGTTGCCCAACTTGACCAGCAGCAGAGCGCGCAAGTAGTCCACGATCTGGCGTGCCAGCAGGCGCGCGTCGGTGCCGGCATCCAGGGAACGGTGGATCGCCTCCAGGCC